>NZ_JBEXHU010000015.1:0-236081 GCF_040608175.1 Micromonospora sp. NPDC005206 | reverse complement strand
CGGTCGTCATGTATAGATGATCACGGCTCGGACAGGCAGGGGCCGGCAGGGCATCAACAGCGTGTATCAGATCAAAGTCGCACGAGATGCCCTCTAAGTTGTGAAACTGACGGGTTGGTTGCGGGCGTTACTGGATAGGGGTCCCAGCGATCGTCCCGAGGAGTCCTCTGGCGCCGAGCCCGTCGCCCCGGAGTGCATGTCGCTGCTTGAGTTGGCCCGGTTGCTCGCTGGTCGGGGTATAGCGAGAGCGTTGCCAGTGCGTACGTCGAGGTGGTGACCTTCGCATCGGCTGACGAGATCGTGGCGATGCTGAAGGTGATGCTGGAGGAGGACTGGATGGGTCTTCCGGTCTGGGCGCGAAACCTCGCCTTCCGGCTGGCCTGCCTCCAGCGGCCGGCGGATGTCGAGCTGTTGCGGGTGGCGGCTAACGACCTACATGCCTTCGGTCCCGATTGGGATGACATAGCTGCGGAACTTCACCGTCGAGCCGGCCGATTGGAGGCTGGACAGGAGACCAGTCTTCCCTGACTCCTCTGCCAGCCGAACCAGACCGAGAGGCGCGCCAGCAGGCCGCACTTTGGCGTCAGGCGTTGATCGAGCCCGTCCGATCACACCTTGAGGACGTCCACGTCGTACAGCGCTATCGACGCGTCGCGGGAGGCCAGGGTCAAACTCTCGGTGATCGCCTGTGCCACCAGCATGCGGTCGAAGGGGTCGCGGTGATGCGGCGGCAGGCGGCCGGCGGCGATGGCGTGGGCGTGGTTCACGGGGATTTCACGGAAGCCCATGTCCCTTACCCGTTCGGCGAGGTCAGGCTGACCGGGGAGAGGAAGATGTCCGGCTCACGGCGTAGCCGGTCGAGAAACTCAGTGCCGAGAGTCGCGTCGCCGGTGATGGCCCAGAGCACGACGTGGGTGTCCAGCAGCAGGGTCATGCGCCGATGCCGAAGTCGGCGGCGATCTCGGCATTGGTCTGTGGAGAGTCCCAGCCACCGGAAAGGCCCAGTTGCCCGGCAAGGGAGCCGACCGCGGTGCGGTTGGCCCGACGCACCACCGGAACGACCTTCGCCACCGGGGTGCCGGCCCGGTCGATGATGATCTCCTCGCCGTGTTCCACCCGTTCGATGATGCGCGACAGGTGGGTCTTGGCATCATGCATGTTGTAGTGCACGGCCTCAGCCGACATGGCGCAACCCCCTCGGTTAGCTAAGAGCTTAGTTAGCCTGCGTGGCTCCATGCGCCAGCGGTTCGACTGCTCCGGTCGAGGTCCGGCGACGACGATCCGAACCATGGCGATGGAACTGGTGATGGCGGTTGCTCGTCCAATCACCTCAGGTCCGGGCCGCTCAACCGCCCGGCGGGCGTCGGGGCGGGGGAGAAGATGAGCGGGAGCAGGTACTTGATAGCTGTCGCGGCGGTCGGGCTGTTGCTCGGGGGCTGCAACGAGCCGGTCGGCTCGGAGACAGCGGCTCCAGGTGGTTCCCAGGCCGCCGCTACGGACCCTGCACCGGCCGTGTCGCCAGCGGCCGATCCTGTCGCGCTGATCGGTTCCTGGAAGCTGGCGGAGGTCGACGAAGGAGCGGGTGACATTCTGCAGCTCACACCCGACAAGCACGACGGCCTGCTGTTGTTCGACCGTTGCGGCGTGGTGATGGGGACGTGGCGGGCCAATGTCAACGGCCTCTTCGTCGCCGGCGCCTCCGGACGTTCGGTTTCCGGCAACGACGCCCGGAACTGCCGTCCCGGTCCTGAGCTCACCCCTGCCTGGCTGGGTCGGGCCAGCGCCTTCCGCGTCGAGGGCGACAGCCGCGTTCTGCTCGACGACCAGGGCGGGCACGTCGCCCGGCTGCTGCCCGGCGCTAAGCCCACCCCCGGGCCGAACCTGTTGCCGTCTCCGGCGGAGCTGCCCGTGGTGACCGACGAGGTCCGGCGTGCCTTCGCGCCGGCCGCCGCGCTGCCGGCGGCTCTGACGCCAGCGTCCCGTGAAACCCTGCTCGGTCGATGGGTGCCGGTTGATGCTCGGCCGGGCAGGTTCAGGTCCGGGGGGCCGTACGTGGAGCTGCGCGACGACGGCTCATGGCGCGGTTCCGACGGCTGCAACGGTGAGCGAGGGCGATGGGTCGCCGGACCGGCGGGCGACTTCCTCGCCACCAGCGGACCCACCACGGCGATTGGCTGTGAGAACGTTCCGGTGGGTTTCTGGCTCATGAAGGCGTGGCGGGCAGGGCTGGACGGCGACGTGCTCGTGCTCTTCGACGCCCAGGGCGGGGAGACGGGCCGGCTGCAGCGCGACGAATGAGGTCGCCGCTGTGCACTCGGGGTCCGACAGGGTCCAGCCCGGCCAGTGGCGCCTACTGCTGTTCCTGAGTGCCCAGGTCCGCGGCGAGTTCGGTCGCTTGGTCGGTGATGCGTTGCCGCTCGTCGGGGTCCAGGTCCTGTTCCCAGTCTCTGAACCGGTGGTAGCGGTCGAGGAGTTCTCCGCCATAGGCGTCATTCGCGGCGATCTGGCGTAGGTCGGCGTGGCCGGCGAGGACGTCGCGGGCCATCTCCTGGAGGTCGCCGCCGGCGGCTCCCTCGCGTAGCCGGGTGAGGCTGGCGTGGAGGAGCCTGGCCAGGCCCGGGTCGCCTTCGGTGAGGTCGAGGAACTGCTGCTCTGGTGGTGGTTCAGGTTGGGTCACGGACCACCGGGCTCGTGTAGGGCTGGTCGGGCAGGGGCACCTTGGACAGGTCGCCGCCCTGCTCGGCGAGGGTCTTGATGAAGCTGAAGAAGCCGAGGATCGCGGTGCCGGCGGCTTGGATCTTCAGCGCGGCGTCGTTGACCTTCTTGACCAGTTCGATGGCTTGCCAGGCGGCGACCCCGTAGCCGACGACGGCTCCGGCGCCGGGTTCGATGAGCGCCGTGCCTGCGGCGGCGCTGACGCCGATGATGATGGCTTTGTCGATCATCATCTTGACGAGGCCGTCGATCATGTCGGCCAAAAGCCAGATGGCGCGCGCCGCTTCGTGGTACTTCTCTTTGATCTCGATGAGGACGAGGTTCTGCAGAACGAGTGCCTTGGTGAGCTAACGGAAGTAGACGAAAGCCGCGTCACCGGCCTGGCCGTCCCACTGCTGATCCATGTGCGAGGCGGTCGGACTGACGTTCTGACCGAGGGCCTGCAGGCTCTGGCCGAGGTTGCCGTAGGCATCGCCCGCCTTGTAGAAGCTCTCCCAGTCTCCGACCAGGGCGTTGCTGATGGTGCCGATGACGTCGTAGCCGGCGCAGTCCTTGATGATCTGGTTGACCCAGTGCGAGATGGAGATCGCGTCCAGGACGCCGATCGGGTTGGCGAAGCCCTTGGTCATTGTGGGATCGGGTTCGCCGGGCTCGACGAGGAAGTCGGTCGGCTCTCTCACGGCAGGTTCCACCCGTCGGGTGACCACGGGGAAGCTCATAGCCGCTGCGGTCGACGGTCGGGTAGGTCGCGTCCAGCCGGGCCGCGCTGCCGGTGTCGGTGCGCCGGTAGTAGTCGGCGGTTTCCTGAAGTGCGTCGCGTGACTTGCCGAGCAGCTCCATCAGGTGGGTGAGCCGCTTGTTCATCTCGTCGACGAGCTTCTGGTGTGCGGGCCACGCTTCGTTGAGCAGGCCCTGACCGTGCCACGGCAGGTCGGTGTGCTTGAGCGTGTACGCCTTGGCGGTCTGGGCGTCGAGGGCGGCGTCGTTGAGGCGGGAGACGGCGCGCTCCAGGGCGCTGGGGTCGACCGAGAAGCTCACGACAGGCGATCCCCGATGATGCCCGTCACCACGAGCAGGACCGCGGCAACGAGCAACGCGAGAGCCATGATCCGACCGCGCCGTTTCGACTCCGCATTGGTGCTCGCTCGGTGGACGCCGAGGCCGGCCACGGCAGCCACCTCGAGGGGTGTCGCCACCGACATGAAGCGGAAGAACGACCAGACGCTGAAGGTACCGTCGTCCCCCACGATCGCCAGCTGGTAGACCAGGAAGCCGAGGCCGACCACGCAGAAGAAGAACAGCACCATCGACACCAGCGCGACGCTCTTGCGGAAGTCGTGCCACTGATCGAGCTTGTCCGGCACCGCCGTCACCGGATCCGTCCGCCCCGTCTCGCCCACGACCGCACCATGCCACAGCCCGACCACGCACCGCGACCCCGCCGTCACCCGCAGACATGAGAGGTCGGGGCCGAGCGCACCGGCACGCCTGGGTCTCGGAAGACGCCGCATGCGCTGCGGGCGTCCCGCGCGGCGGTGAACGATCGGGTACGGTCCGTTCCGAGCCGTTCACCAGTGGACAGTACGAGGGCCACGCGCACTGTCCACTGCGGCGGGTCGCTGCCGGGAAGCCGCCGGCCGGTCGGAGAGGAGCCCTTCATGACGGCCAGCGCAGACGAGTTCCGCCAGTCGATGGACGACGCTCTGCGTACCCTGCGCGAGTTGCGGGCCAGCCGCCCCGCGGAGGAGAGCGTCGAGACCCGCGGCGAGGCCAGTGCGGCAAACGGCCTGATCACCGTGGTGGCTGCTCCGGGCGGTCGGATCGAGTCGATCACCGTGTCGCCGCAGGTGCTGCGTGAGGGCGGCGACTACCTTGCCGAACAGTTGACGATCTCCGTCAACGCCGCCCTCGACGACCTGCGGGCCCGCACGGTCACCGACGCACCGGACGTGCCGGATCCGTCCGTGCTGCTCGAGCGCCTCGAAGGCGTCCAGCAGCAGTCGGTGCGCCAGATGCAGTCGTTCCTGAGCACGCTCACCGCCGCTCAGACCCGAATCGCGCGGTCAGGAGGCTGACCGATGTCCTTGGAGATCGATCCGGATCAGGTCCAGGCGGCCGGCACCCGGCTCGTCGACGTGGGTGAGCGCCTGGCGACGGCGATCGAGGGGCTCGACGCGCGGCTGAAGGGCTTGGGCGAGCCGTGGGGCGGAGACATGCTCGGCACCCTCGTCGCCGCTTCCTTTCCGGTCATCTCCGGCTATCTGCTGGAGTGCTGCGCCGCGATGGCCGACGAGTACCAGAGCAGCGGCGAGGATCTGATGGCCTTAGCGGACGACATGACAGCCGTCGAGGAGGAGCTGGTCGGCCGCTTCCGCGCGCTGGCCGGGGAGTTGGGCTGACCGTTGGGCATGACGATCCCGGGTGAACTCGCCTCGCTGCTCGCCATGATCGGGTACGACTGGCCGGAGGGCGACGAGGCGAAGCTCTTCGATCTCGGGCAGGTCTGGATGGACTTCGCCACCACCGTCGACGAGATGGGCCGGAAGGCCGATGAGCTGGCCGCAGAGGTGACCGGCGCCAATCGGGGGGAGGTCGTGGCCGCCTTCAACGCGTACTGGTCCGGCGGCGAGGGGCCGGGCGGCGTGCTGGCCGGAAACACCACCGCCACCACCGTGCTGGGCGCCGGCTACGTGGTGGTCGCCGCGGTCGTACTGGCGCTGAAAGTCCAGATCATCGTTCAGTTGATCATCCTCGCCGTCCAGATCGCCCAGGCGGTCGCCACGACGGTGGCCACCTTCGGTGCGTCCCTACTCGAGATCCCGATCTTCAAGATGATCACCAGCTTGATCGTCGACCAGCTCATCGACATGGCCCTGCAGGCGATCCTCGGTGGGTAAGCGCAACCGCAACCGACACCTGCGCGATGCGGCGGTGCCGCCCGAGGTGGAGTCGGCGTTGGTCAAGCCGGTCGCCCAACTTGCCAGGACCCCTCGGGTACGCCGCGAGTACCACGTCGGCGACGAGCAGCGACCCAAGCACCGGGACACTGACCGGAACCTGGCCATGGGCAGCGCGAGCCGCGCTCCGGCCAACGGCCAGACCGCGCTGGACCGCTCGGTGCAGATCAAGGAAACCAACGAGCGTCGCCGAATCGGCGTCGACCACGAGACCGGCGAGATCGTCATCCTGGACCGGCACCGCCGCATCGAGCCGAGCAATCCCGGCGAGGACGTCGTCGAGATCTACCACGGCCACGTCCGCGGCTGGGATGACCACAGCTCGGACGGCCTGAACGACGACATGCGCAACGCGCTCAAGCGGAGCGGGCTGGTAGACAAGAAGGGCCGGCCGACCGCGCCGCCGAAGGACGAGGAATGAGCACACAGCGCAGCTACTACGAGCCGGCACCGGCGACCCACGACGGCGCCACGGCCGCGCTCGCCGCGGGTGACATCGACGCTCTCACCGACTCGATGGTCGGGCTGGCCCTGCACGACGCGGACTGGCGCTGGTGCCAGGACTTCTACCTGCGGCTACTGGACCACCCGGAGGAGGACGTCCGGGCGACTGCGGCGATCTGCCTCGGTCATCTGGCCCGCATCCACCATCGGCTCGACACCGACCGGGTCATGCCAGCCCTGCGCGCCCGGCTGCGCGACCCGGCCATCGGCGGCACGGTGGAGGACGCCATCGCCGACATCGAGCAGTTCCTCGGCCTGCCGCCGGGATAGGCGACCCGTTCGTCAAGCCGCACACGTTCCGGTCAACGCGCGAGTTGAAGCCTTCTGACACAGGTGGCACCGAGCACCGTCTTGCCGCGCCTCGGGTCCGCCGTGGCTCTCGCTGGCCTGACCTGGCTTCTAGTCCACCTGGACGCTCAGAGCAGGAAGTCGTACAGGTCCCGGGGCACAGGGGTCGTCGCCTGCTTGGCCCAATCGGTGGGTAGCCCTCGCGCGTCAAGCGCCGCGATGTCGTTGAGCAGCATCCCGAAGGCAATGAACGTCTTGACGCGCAACGGGTCGAGGCCGCTGATGGCGGCGACGCGCGACCAGAGCCGGCCGAAGGCGTCGCGAACCGCGTCGCGTACGTCGGGATCCCCGCAGGCGGCGAATCCCTGCATCTGCAGCATGAGCCGCTGGCGGTCGACAAGCAGCTGCTTGTACTCCGCACCCATCAGCATGAGCGCATCGACACCGGTGGCGTCGCCCGCGGCGGCGACCATGCCGTCGGACATGGCGTCAAAGGCCGCGGTCACGACGTCGATGAACAGTGCGCGTTTCGTGCCGAAGAGCCGGAACACGTACGCCTCGCTGATTCCGATCTCGCTGGCGATCAGCTTGACCGATGTGCCGTGCAGGCCGGCGCCGGCGAACGCCGCGGCGGCCGCCTGCCGGATCTGCGTACGCCGCTCTTCAGCCGTGGCCCTTCCCGACATGGCACCCCCCACTTGTGAGTAGTAACTCACCATAGGTCGCCGGGTTCAGCTTGCTGTGAGTGGGTACTCACAATTACGTTGTGAGTGGTCACTCACAACGCGCCTGAGGAGGAACGATGGACGACAGCACGAGCGTCGTCGAGACCACGAAGGGTGCGGTACGGGGCCGGAGCACCGGCGGTGTCAGCGCCTTTCTGGGTATCCCCTACGCCGCGCCGCCGCTCGGACCGAACCGGCTCCGGGCGCCACAACCGGTACAGCCGTGGACCGGGGTCCGCGACGCGACCGCGTACGGCCCGACCGTGCCGAAAAGCGACTACCCCGCGCCCGTCGTCCCACTGCTTCCCGAAGTTACGATTCCGGGCGAGGACTGCCTCAACCTGAACGTCTGGACACCCGGCACATCGCCGTCCGACCGTCCCGTCTTCGTGTGGATCCACGGTGGGTCGTTCACCAGCGGCTCCGGGGCGAACGCCGAGTACGACGGGACCGCCTTCGCCCGCGACGGTGTGGTCTGCGTGACCATCAACTACCGGCTCGGCGCGGACGGCTTCCTCGAACTGCCCGACGCCGACACGAACCGCGGGCTACGCGACATGATCGCCGCCCTCGAGTGGGTACGCGACAACATCGCCGCGTTCGGCGGCGACCCCCGTCAGGTCACGCTCGCTGGCGAGTCGGCAGGCGCGATGGCCGTCGCGCCGCTGATGGCGGTGCCCGCCGCCCGCGGCCTGTTCGCCCGCGCTGTGCTGCAGAGCGGCGCAGCCTCGAACGTGCTGACCGTCGATCAAGCCGCCCTGGTGGCAGAACGGCTCACGGCGGGACTCCGCATCCCGGCGACAAGAGAGGCCGTCGCCGGTGTACCGATCGACCAGCTCATCGGCGCCGTCACGCAGCTGGGACTGCACGTACGGGCCCCCGGCACGGCTGCCGGATGGGGTGACATCGCGCGGCTGCTGCCCTTCGCCCCCGTGGTCGATGGCGACCTGCTCCCACACCCGCCGATGGAGGTCGCAACCACCCAGGTGCCGGCATTGATCGGCACCAACCGGGACGAGGGTCGGCTCTTCTTCGTCCCAGGTCGAGCCATCGACGTCATCGACGAAGCCATGCTCGCGGGATTCGCCGCGAACAACGGGATCACCGATCTCGCACCGTTCGTCGGCACGACGCCCGGCGAGACGTTGGTCAACGCCTACACCCACGCCCGTTTCGTACGGCCAGCGACCCAGCTGGTCAGGGCCAGGGGTGCGGTGCCGACATGGAGCTACCGATTCGACGGGCTCGACCTCGAGGACAACGACGGCCTCGGCTCCTGTCACACAGCGGAGGTGCCATTCGTCTTCGCCACCACCGGTCTACCGCAGATGCGACCGCGGATCGGCGCGCATCCGTCGGCTGCCGTGGCCGACACGATGCACTCCACCTGGGTCCGCTTCGCAACCACCGGCGACCCAGGCTGGGCACCCGGCACGACGGCGCACCTGGCGAGCCACCCTACGGGGAGTGTGGTCTAACGATATTCGGATCGGCGCCCTCGGACATAGGTTGATTTGCCGGGAGCTGTCCCGAACGTCCGCGCCAGGGCGGGCTCCGCCACGTGGTACGAATGCCTCAATAGGGGCATGAGCCACAGGACGGGCGAGCCGATGACGACGAGCAGGGCGGGCAAGCTGCTGCGGAAGCCCGAGGATCCGCAACGGGCGACGTTCCTGGAGCTGTTCTTCGACCTGGCGTTCGTCTACGTGCTCACCCAGCTCTCGCAGGTGCTCAGCCGGGACCTCACGTGGCGCGGCGCCTTCCACACGCTGGTGCTGCTGCTGGCGGTGTGGTGGGTCTGGTGCAGCACGGCGACGGTCCCGGACAGGTTCGACCCGCAGCGGCCGACGATCCAACTGCTGGTCATCGCGACCCTGGTCGGCAGCCTGGTGATGGCTGTCGCGCTGCCGGCGGTGTTCGGCGCGCAGGGCCTGGTCTTCGCGGGCGCGTACGTCGCCGTCCAGGTCGGTCGCAGCCTCGGCCTACTCATCGCCCTGCGGGGTCACGAGTTGCAGCGCGGTGCCCTACGGGTGCTCATCTGGTTCTGCGCATCCGCCGTGCCGTGGATCGCGGGGGCGCTGGTGCACGGCACGGCCCGCGAGGCACTGTGGACGCTGGCGGTGGCCATGGACTACCTGGCGGGGAAGCTCCGCTACCTCACCCCAGGTCTGGGCCGCTCACCGCCCGCGGAGTTGCCGAGCGCGGCCGAGCACCTGGCCGAACGCCACCGACAGTTCTTCATCATCGCGCTCGGTGAGTTGATCCTGGTCTCCGCTTCGACCCTCGGCGGCAGCGGCTTCGCGCCCGACCGGACCGCGGCGTTCGTGGTATCGATCGCCACCACGGTGCTGCTCTGGCGTATCTACATCTACCGGGCGGGCGAGCTGTCGGCCGCGGCCATCGCGGGCTCCGCCGATCCGGCCCGCCTCGGCCTGTCGGCGTTCTACGCCCACCTGGTCATGGTGGCCGGCGTCGTCGTCACCGCGGTCGGTGCCGAACTCGTCATCGCCCATCCAACCCGGCACGCCCAAACGGCCTGGATCGCGGTCATCCTCGGCGGACCCGCGCTGTTCCTGGCCGGGCGTGCCCGCTTCGAGTACGCGGTCTTCAGCCGGGTGTCCCGGGATCGACCGATCGGGCTGCTCGCGTTGGCCGCGCTGGCACCGGTGATGCTCCTCGTACCACCGCTCGTGGCCGCCCTAGCCGCCACCGCGGTCCTGGCCGGGGTCGCCGTCTCGGACGCCGCCGGCGCGCGAGGGCGTCCACCTGAGCCGCCGTCGCCACCCGGATAACCCGAAGCGCCCGGTTGGCCACCGTCGTGTGGATGCCACCACACCCGGCCGGAAAGATTCCGCGAGGATCCCCGCATCGCCGCAATGTGACAACGACGACAGGAGCTTCATGGACCAGTTGAGCCGCCGCGCCCGCGACCTCGGGATCGTCGTGGGGGCGCTGCCCACGGGGCGGGACAACGCGATCACCGACGTCGACGGAGTCCTGGTCGGGCACACCACCATCGACGACGGCGCCGACCTGCACACCGGCGTCACCGCCGTCGTACCGAGTCAGCTCGGCCCCGGACGATGGACCCTGCCGGCCGCCGTGTTCTCCGGCAACGGCCACGGGAAGCTGGTCGGCTCGACACAGGTGGACGAACTCGGCGTGCTGGAATCACCGATCGTCCTGACCGCCACGCTGTCCGTCTTCCGGGCCGCGGACGCGCTGCTGAGCCACCTGATGGACCGTCGCCCCGAGGGTCTGTCATTCAACCCCCTGGTTGGCGAGACCAACGACGGCCACCTCTCCGACATCCGCCGCCGCCCGATCAACGAGGGACACGTGCTCGCCGCCGTCGCGGGGGCGTCCGGCGGGCCACCGGTGGAGGGCTGCGTCGGGGCCGGCACCGGCACCACGGCGCTGGGCTTCAAGGGCGGCATCGGCACGTCGTCGAGGACGGTGCGGGTCGCCAACCGACCGGGGACGATCGGTGCGCTCGTCCAGTCCAACTTCGGCGGAGTGCTCACCGCCCTCGGCGTGCCGCTGCCGGTCGGTGAGCTGATCCCGGACGCCGACCGGGCCGAACCACCCGGCAACTCCTGCATGATCGTCGTCGCCACCGACGTACCCCTGGACGCCCGGCAGCTCGGACGACTAGCCCGGCGGGCGGTCTTCGCGATGGGCCGGGTCGGGGCGTCCTACAGCAACGGCAGCGGCGACTACGCGATCGCGTTCAGCACGGCGGAGCCGGACCAGCAGCCCATCCCCGACGGGGAGATCAACCCGGTCTTCGCGGCCGTCCTGGATTCTGTCGAGGAGGCGCTGCTCAACTCGCTCTTCACCGCCTTCACCACCACCGGTGTGGCCGGTCATACCAGTCGTGCCATTCCACACGGGGCGGTGGTCCGGCGATTGGCGGCGGCCGGCCGGCTGGCGACGCCAGCCTGATTCACGCGGTGGAGTTGACGCCGGCCGGACAGCGAGTGGGGTACCGATCGTCAACGGGCTCGGGTGCGAGCGGCGGTGACGATGCCCGCACGGTCCAGGACGGCCACCACGATCAGCACCCCGGTGGCGGTCGCGCTGGCCGCGACCAGCGGCAGTCGCAGGACGATCGCCGCGCCGGACAGGACGAACAGGCCGATCACCCGCGGCCAGGAGAGTCGCCGGTGGATCGCCAGGGAGAACAGGATCCGCCCGACGAGGAAGAGGGTGGGCCCGCTCAGGATGACCACGACGGCGGTCGTGTCACCGATCTCGGTGGGGTGGGCGATGCTCAGTTCGGCCCCGACGGCGGTGACCACTATGCCGGCGATCATCACCAGGTGCAGGTAGCTGGTGGCGACCCCTAGCCGGGACGGGTCGGCGTTCTCGATGGCCGGGCCCAGACGCTGGCCGGCCGGCGTCACGTAGAGCAGACCGATCAGCACAGCGGTGGTGAAGACCAGCAGGAACGCGGCTGTCTCCGGGAGGTTGAGGCGGGTGCGGGCGTACGTGAGGCCGGCGACCAGGACGAGTTCGCCTAGCGCGATGATCATGATCTGCTGGTACCGCTCGGCGAAGTGCTCACCGGCGAGGTGCAGCTCCTCCTGTCGGGCCCGACCCAGCCGGGGCGTGGGCCAGCCGAGTCGTGGGCCGATGAGGTCGATCGCGAGAGCGAGCACCCAGAGCGGCACCCGCCACTCCGGCAGGAACGCGCCGGCCAGCCACGGTACGGCGGAGACGCCGTACCAGCAGAGGATCCGCAGCGCCCGGCTCTGCCGCGGGTGACCGCGCAACATGAGGCCGGTGACCGTGCCCCGGGCAAGGTGAACCGCGACGTACGCGCCGGCGAAGAGCAGGCCTCGCCCGTCCAGCGCCTGCGGGATCGCCACCCCGGCCAGCAGGCTGCCCAGCGTGGCGCCGATCAGCAGCCCACGCAGCGCCTGAGTCTCCGGGTCGTACCAGTCGGCCAGCCAGGTGGTGGTCACCCAGATCCACCAGACCCCGGTCAGGAGCAGCGCGGTGCGCAGCGCGCCCACCAGGGTGAGGTCGGCGAGGAGGTGCTGGGCCAGTTGGCTGAGGGCGAGGACGAACGCCAGGTCGAAGAAGAGTTCCAGGAAGGAGGCGCTGAGCGGGACGTCCCTTCCTCGCAGCAGCCGTTCGGGCCTGCTCACCATCAGCGCTCCTCCCGGCGGCATGCCCTGCGTCCGTCGTACCACCCGGGACCGGCCGCCGCGGCGAAAGCCGGCAACGGGCGCGGTCGGGTGGGGAGGAAAGGTCGCCGGTTCGCCACCTGTCGCCCGATCCGGGCGGCTGGTCTGCTGGTGGTGCAGCTCAGGTCCACCAGAGAAAGCAGGGTTTTCCATGTCGACTCTCCGCCGTACCCTCGCCGTCACCGCGACGCTCGCCGCGGCCGCCGCCACCTCGGTGTTCACCGCGTCGCCGGCGATGGCCAGCACGCCAGCCAGCTGCTCCAGCGTCCGCCAGATCGGCACGACGTGGGTGCTGACAGTCGGCGGGATGGAGGCCGCCTCGGTCAAGCAGTACTACGGCTGCGGCTACAACTACGCCTACATCTACGTCTGGGAGCAGTACCGCAACACCCACTCCAACTGGGACCTGTACGTGCACGTGATCGACCACAGCGACAGCGGCTCCGACTACGGCGTGGGCGAGCTGAACAACACGACCCGCGCGGAGCTGTGAGGCGCGCCCGCGAACACGGCCGCCCACTGCACGCACGTCACCGGTTACCTGAACTCGACGGGCGGCTCGACCAGCAAGGTCTGCTGACGCCCCCAGACCATGCACGTCGAGCCGGCGTCCCCGCCGCCCGGACGCGCCGGGAGCAGGAGGTGCTGACCGTGCTCTGCCGCCCGTTCGTCGAGGGTGGGGTGCCATTCCCCGAGCCACCTCCGGTGCGGGCGATCGCGGCCACCCTGCACGTCACCGAGAGCGCCGTGAAGAAACACCTGTCGCGGCTGTACGACAAGTTCGACCTCACCACAAACGACGACCGCCGCCGCTCGCGGCTGGCCGGCGAGGCCGTCCGTCGGGGTGCGGCCGGTCCAGCACCGGCCGCACCCTGACCTTGCGGCAGGGGCTGGTCGCCCCGCCGTGTCGTTGATCCGGTTGTAGCCTGCCCCACCAGGGACGACGGTGGGAGCACCGACCGTCGAGGGGGACGCCGATGACCAGTCAGCGGGAGACCGTGCAGGTCGACCACGACCTGTTCCGCGCCGTGTACGACTCACCCGCGTCGCTGCCCGGCCGACACCGGTGGACCACCCCGGAATCGGACGTCCGGCGGCTGGAGAAGCTGCTCGGCATGCCGGCGCGCACCATCGGCGCCCCGCTCTGGGTCAGCGGCGACGAGCCGGACTGCCCGAAGTGCGGCCGGCGGATCACCTGGTACGACATCGTCTCGTCGGCGCTCTCCGGCCTGCACGACAAGAACATGATCGCCACCGTCATCCTCGGCGAACGCAAGTACGTCAACACCGAGATCCCGGACGCCATCCCCGGAGTGCGCTGCGCCGACTGCCACACGACCATCGACGGCCTGCGCAGCTTCAAGTGCCACAACTGGGCGTACGCCTTCGAGGCGCTGGAGGCCGTCCGCGAACGGATGGCCGGCGGCCTCGGGCCGACCTGAGGCCACCAAGCAGAGCGGCTGTGCGGTCGCTGGACGAAGGTCGGTAAGCCGTCCCGACCTTCGACTCCTGCGCGGCCGCCTGCTGCGTTCCTACCCTTTCTCCCAGATGAACGGGGTATGAACATCTGGTGAGGTGATGCATGGTCGACACCGGCAACATGGACGTTCCGGAGATCAGCGCCGAGTGGTACCGCGACGTGATCGGCGTCGCCGCCGACAGCCCGCCCCCGGTGCAGTGGTTCGTCGGGCACGCCACCGAGGGGATGATCCTGCTGCTCGGCGCGCTGCTGCTGGTTGCCGCGCTGAGCCGCCTGTCCGGCGGCCCGCACGACCGGGCACTCGCCCTGGTCGCGCCGGTGCCGACCCTCCTGGCGTACGCCGGCAGCGAATGGCTCAAGACCGTGGTGGACGAGGAGCGACCGTGCCGGACGGTGGGCCGGGCCATCATCGCCGGCAGCTGCCCACCACCGGGCGACTGGTCGTTTCCCAGCAATCACGCAACCCTGGCCGGCGCGCTGGCGATCACCACGCTGTTGCTCTCCCGCCGACTCGGACTGGTCGCGCTGCCGCTGGCCGCGCTGGCGGCGATCTCGCGGGTCTTCGTGGGCGTGCACTATCCGCACGACGTGATCGCTGGGCTGCTCCTCGGCGCCCTGGTCGCCGCGCTGGCCACCCCGGTGCTGGCCCGCCCGACCACCGAAGCGCTACGCCGCCGCGCCGACGCCCGTCGCCCGGTCCCCGACCTGGCGGGCCGGCCCCGCCCCTGATCCCGCCCGCCCCGCGTCGCCCGGGCGCTACGCCCCGCGCACGCCCTCCCGAGCGTGACGACGTCCCACCCGACGGCATCTGGCCGCCGAAGATCGTGCTCGATCCTGGTTGTAGTGGTCTCAGGCGCGGCAGAGGCAACTACATCGTGAATCGAGCACGATCTTGAGCGGCGGGCGGCGGGCGGCGGGCGTCCCACGGGCGGCAGTCAGGTGGCTAGCAGGAGGGTGCCGAGGGTGCCGAGCAGGAGGAACGGGCCGAACGGAAGGTGGGTGGACCAGCGGGCCCGGCGGGCGGCCAACAGGCCCAGGCTGACCAGCGCGGACAGCCCGAACGCGAGAAGCAGCCCGAGCAGCAGGAACGGCCAGCCGTACCAGCCGAGCAGCGCGCCCACGCTGAGCGCCAGCTTGGCGTCGCCCAGCCCGAAGCCGCGGCGGCCGAGCAGCAGCGTGCTGCCGGCGAAGAGCACCGCCAGCCCCGCGCCCGCGGCGACGGCTCGCAGCCAGGGCCCCGGCTCGGGGTCGCCGAGCGCGGCCGCGCCGAGCAGCAGCCACGTCCCGGCCGCCGCCGGCAGGGTGAGCCGGTCCGGCAGGCGGTGCACGGCCAGGTCGACGAAGACCGCCGGGACCGTCCAGCCGAGCCACCAGGCCAGCGCCGGCAACGCCCCACCTGGCGGACCGGCCAGCGCCAGCAGCAGCACCACGGCGAGCCCGGCGATCGCGGCCAGCTCGACGGTTCCCGGCGGCGGGCCGACCCGGGCGCGGCAGCGACCGCACCGGCCGGCCGGGCCGAGCGCGGGCCAGGGCCGGGTCAGCCCGACCGGCGCCCCGCACGCGTCGCAGCCGGTCCGGCTGGCGGTGCCCGACGGTACGGCGTGACGCAGGACGGCCAACCGCAGGAGCGGGCTGACCGCCACGGTCGCCAGCACGGCGGGGAGCCAGGCGCTCGTGGCACCGGACGGCGGGGGTGCGGGGTGCCGATCGGGTGGATTCTCCTGACCCGGTACGGCCGCCGGAGGGCCGGTCAGCGGCATGTCGACGCCCGCACGGCCCGTGCGTCGAGCGCGAAGGCGAACACGGATCGTGACTGAACGATCGCTTGGGTGTAGCGGATGGCGCAGAAAGGGACGTGGGCAGCCGGTCGTCCGACGGCCTCCCGGGCCGGGCCCGGGCCAGCCATCCCGCCGGCCGGTGCGGCTCCTCGATCGGACGCCGGCTCCGCCCGGATGCCGGGATGACGCCGCGATGTCCCACTCTCGGGACCGGCGGAGCGGTCCCTGCCGACCCGTTCGGCCCGGAGTGGGCAGGCCGTGGCCCGCCCGTCGGTCGGCCGATGCTCGGAGCGCGGCACAGACACCCCTCACCACCACCTGTCATCACGCAGAGTGTTCACTTGAATTGCCTCTGTTGCATCGGCGAGCGTCAGCCTATGCTCGCCCCTTGGGTGTGACGCAAGCCTCACTGCAACAACCGACCGACACAGGACCATCCATTTGTAAAAGATCCGTAACGGTGAATGCAGAAGCGCAATGAACGGCTCCGGATGTGCTGATCCGGGCGCGCTTCCGCATGCCCGGCGGCGGTGATCCGTCGCCGCACCGGGCGACCACGAGGAGGCTCGACGGTGCGCGGACGACAGCTCAGGCGAGCAGCAATCTGCCTGCTAGCGGTCGTGGCGGCGGTGTCAGTCACCGCCTGCGGCAGCGGACGGGAGGCCGTCGAACGGCCGGCGCCGGCCCGGAGCGACGGACAACAAGCGGACCGGGAGGTCGAAAGGCGGGCTGCGGAAAAGGCGGCGCTCGACGCGTACTCCGGTTATCTCGCCGCCTCGCGTACGGCGAGTCGACGCAGTGATCCGCGCGCGCCGGAACTGTCCCGGTATCTCGCCGATCCACTGCTCACTCGGGTGCGAGTGTCCATTCGCGAGGCAAAGGAGCACGGCGCGATGCGTACCGGGGCGGTGAAGTCCGACCCGACCGTGACCTCGATCAGCCTGGACTCGGCCCCGGCCACGGTGGAGATCCAGGACTGCCTGGACGCGAGCGGTTACCGGCTGGTCTACGCCAAGGACAAGCGGGTGGTCCCGGGCAGTGGCGGCGGCAGGCACCTGGCCACCGCCACCGCGACCCGCTATCCCGACGGCCGCTGGCTGATCAACTCCAGTGCCGCGCACCGGGACCAGCCGTGCTGACCTGGGGAGGAAGGGGCGCCCCGGCCCGTACCGCCCGGGCCGGGACGCCCCGCCGGGCACTCACCGGGATCGGCCTCGCGCTGCTGCTGGTGGTCGGTGCAACCGTGCCGGCCGGCGCCGCCCGGCGCGCCGACCCCGGGGCGGAGTGCCCGCTCGACCAGCCGGACTGCAGCGTCTGGGACGACGAGCCCGGCACGCCGGGCGGTCCCGGCGGCGGCGGCGACAACGGCGGCGGGGACTCCGGCGGCGGGGACTCCGGCGGCGGGGACTCCGGCGGCGGAGGTGGTGGCGGCGTCTGCCAGTGGGGCGGGCGGACCATCCCCTGCTACGACGACCTGCTCGGCCGGTTCAACAACGGCGACGGGTGCTACTACAAGCTGACCGAGGGGGACGTCGAGCCGCCCGAGGGCCAGCAGTGGTATCTGCAGACCTGCAACGGCGGCGACCTGGGTGCCCAGGACATGGTGCTGCTGGATGGGCCACCGCCCGGCTACGGCGCACCGCCCGACCCGGAGGAGCTGGCCCGCCGCGCCCTGGCGTCGATCAAACTGTTGCCGGCGCGGCTCAGGGTGGCACCCCGCAAGAGCGTCGGCCCCGGACTGGTCGGCCTGCCGGTCTGGATGTGGGCGACACCGAGCGCCAATTACTTCGGCCCGCTGCACGCCTCCGCGTCCGACCGTGGGCTGACCGTCTCCATCGAGGCGAAGGTCGACCGGATCGTCTGGGACATGGGCAACGGCGACAAGGTCACCTGCCCGGGCGCCGGCACCCCGTACGACGCGAAGGGCAAACACGCCGGCCAGCCGTCCCCGGACTGCGGCTACGACAGCGGCTACCCGAAGGCCGGCACCTACCGGGTCGGCGCCACCACGTACTGGACGGTGCGGTGGTGGACCAACGGCGGCGTCCAGGGCGAACCGATTCCGCAGACCGGACCAGCGGCACCGTGCCGATCCAGATCAACGAACTCCAGGTGGTGACGCGATGAGCGGGCGGAACGAGTGGCTTTCGACGGAGCTGGTCCGGTGAGCCTCGCGACACGCAACGGAACCCCGGTGGACGCGCCGGTCAGCCCGCCCAAGGTGGTCCGGCAGCGCCGGATCCGCCCGGGGCTGCTGGGTCTGGCTGTACTCCTGATCGCGCTGGGCGGGCTGGGCGCGGCGTTCGCGGTCACCTCGGTCCGGGCTACCGGCAGCTACCTCGCGGTGGCCCGGCCGGTGGAGGTGGGGCGGGAGATCAGCGCCGCCGACCTGATCGCCGTGCAGGTCGCCGGCGGTCAGGGACTGCGTCCCGTGCCCGCCGGGCGGCTGGACGAGGTGGTCGGCAAGCGCGCCGCCGTGGCGCTGGTCCCGGGCACCCTGCTCACGCTGGGGCAGGTCACCGACGACGCGCTGCTAGGCCCCGGCCAGCAGCAGATCGCGCTCGGCCTCAAGACCGCGCAGGTGCCAGCGCGTGAACTGCACCCCGGCGACAAGGTCCTGCTGGTCAGCACCCCGGACGACAACGCCACCGGAGCGGCTGCCGCGGGCACCCGCTTCTCCGCCACCGTGATCGACATGGTGAGCCCGGCCAACGACGACAAGGTGCTGTACCTGACGCTCACCATCCGGGACGTGCCCGCGGTGGTGGCGCTGGCCGCGCAGGAGCGGATCGCCGTCGTGCTGACCGAGGCGGCCTGAACATGGCGATCATCGCGCTGGTGTCCGCGAAGGGTTCGCCCGGCGTGACCACCTCGGCGCTGGCCTGCGCGCTGGCCTGGCACCGACGACTGGTGCTCGCGGAGTGCGACCCGGCCGGCGGGTCGATCCTCGCCGGCTACCTGGGTGGTCAGCTGGACGGGCCGCGCGGCATCGGCGAGCTGGCCGTCGGGGAGCTGCGCGACGGCAGCCTGGAGACCGCCTTCTGGTCCCAGCTGGTCGACCTCGACGCGCCCCGGCGGGAACGGCTGCTGCTGCCCGGGCTGGTCGACCCGACGCAGGCCGGCAGCGTCACCCCGCTCTGGCAGCGCTTCGCCGACTACTTCAACGCCCTGGACCGCGGCACCCCCGGCTACGACGTGCTGGTCGACTGCGGCCGGCTGCACGTCAACGGCCCGCCGTGGCCGGTGCTGCGGGCCGCCTCGGTGGTGCTGCTGGTGACCCGGGCCGAGCTGCCGGATCTCTCCGGCACCCGGGCGGTGGTCACCGCGATCGAACGGGACTTCGCCGAGCACCGGGTGCCGCCGGGCACCCTGCGGCTGCTGCTGGTCGGTGGTGGGCAAGGTCGGGCCGAGATCAGCCGCGCGCTGAAACTGCCGGTGATCGCCCGGCTGCCGCACGATTCGCGTACCGCCGGGGTGCTCAGCCTGGGCGGGACGGTACGCGCCGGACGGCCGCTGCTGCGCGCGGCGGCCGCGCTGGAGGTGCCGGTCGGCGCGCTGCTGGAACGGCGGCGCGCCCGGCTGGCCTGGCCGGTGCAGCAGGGAGTGCCGGATGCGGTTGGAACCGGTCTCCGCCGACCCGCGCCAACAGCCGCCCGGCGTCACCTCCACGACGCCGCCGCTGGCCGCGCCGAACGGCCGGCACCATTCGGTGCCACTGCCGGCGCCGCCTCCGGCACCCGCGGCCAGCCCGCCGCCGGAGCCGCCACCCCGCCCCCGGATGGACTTCCAGGTGGTCCGGGAGCTGCGCCGGGAACTGACCGAGCGGCTCACCCTGTGGCAGCGCGGCCGTGAGTTCACCGTCGACGAGGAGGACACCGAGCGGGCCCGGCTGGCCGTCACGGTGGTCGCCGAGTACGCGGACGCGGTCCGCCGGGCCGGCACGCCGATGGCCGCCGGTGAGGAACGCCTGCTGCTCGACCAGGTGACCGCCGAGCTGGTCGGGTTGGGTCGGCTGCAGACCCTGCTGGTCGACGACACCATCGAGGAGGTGCACATCCTCGGCTGCGACCAGGTACGCATCACCCGGCACGGCGGCGGGGTCGACTGGGCGGAGCCGATCGCCGACAGCGACGCGGAACTGGTGGAGATCCTCCAGGCGGCGGCACGCCGTGCGGGCGCGACCGAGCGGTCACTGTCCACCGTGAAGCCCACCCTCGACCTGCAACTGCCCGACGGCAGCCGGCTGGCCGCGGTGTTCCTGGTCAGCCACCGCCCGTACGCGGTGATTCGCAAACACAACACCCTGGACGTGAGCCTGGACGACGTGGCCGGCGCCCGGGGTGACCTGGACGAGATGATCGACCCACTGCTGCGCGACTTCCTCCGCGCGGCGATGCGCGCCGGGCTGAACATCATGGTCGCCGGGCTGGCCGGCGCCGGGAAGACCACGATCATCCGGGCGCTGATGAACGAGATCCCGCCCGACGAGCCGTACGTGCTGCTGGAGGAGAGCCGGGAGCTGCTGCCGGCCCGCCGCCGGGAGCGGCACCGGGCGGTGATGAGTTTCGAGGCCCGCGAGGGGCACGGCGAACGTGGCTTCGACGGCCGGCCGGCCGGCGAGGTGACGATCGCCGACCTGATCCCGCTCTCGCTCCGGATGGGCGTACTGCGGATCATCGTGGGTGAGGTGCGGTCCCGGGAGATCGTGCCGATGCTCCAGGCGATGACCACCAGCCGGGGCTCGATGTGCACCATCCACGCCCGCACGTCCGCCGGCGTCGGTGAACGGATCGTCGAGCTGGCGCTGGCACACGGCCGCGAGATGACCGTCGACCAGGCCCGCCGGATGGCCGGCAACGCCCTGGACCTGATCGTCTACGTCACCGTCGAGGACGAGACCGCGATTGGCGGCCGTAAGCACCGGTTCGTCTCGCACGTGGAGGAGGTGATCGGGGCTGGCGAAGCCGGGCGCATCACCACCACCACGGTCTTCGGGCCCGGCCCCGACGGCCGCGCGGTCCCCCGGCACCTGCCGGAACGGGTCCGTGAGCAACTGCTGCGGGTGGGCTACGACGCCCGGCTGCTGACCCGGTGGATCGAGGCTGGCACCGGTGCCTGGCGCCGCCCCCGGCAGACCCGACTGGCCCGGCGGTGATCCGGTGCGGGACAACCTGGAACTGATCGCGGTGGTCTCCGGCGCCGCCTGTGTCGCCGGTCTGCTGCTGGCCGTGGTCGCGCTGATCGGCACCCGGCGGCCCGCCGGCCCAGGCCCGGGCGCCGGACCGGGTCTGAGCCGGCTCTGGCGCGGCTCCGGCGCCACCCCCGGCGAGCGACGGGCCTACCAGGCTCTGCTGATCACCGCGTTGGTCGCCGGCGCGCTGGCCTTTCTGCTGACCGGGCTGCCGGTGGTGGGTCTGCTGGTGGCGGTGGCGGTGCCCGGCACCCCGTGGCTGTTCGCGGTGGGCAAGGCCGAGCAACGGGCAATCGCCCGGATCGAGGCGGTCGGCGAGTGGACCCGCCGACTCAAGGACGTCTCCGGCACCGGGCAGGGCCTCCAGCAGTCGATCATCGGCACGATCGGCAGCGTGCCACCCGGCATCGAGGACGAGGTCCGGCTGCTCGCCGCCCGGTTGCAGGCCGGCTGGATGGCCCGCTCCGCGCTGCTGGCGTTCGCCGACGACATCGGTGACCCGGTCTGCGACCAGGTGGTGGCGGCGCTGATCCTGCACCTCACCGACCGGGGCGAGCGGCTCGGTGACGTACTCGGCTCGATCGCCGGCGCGGCGGCGGCGGAGGTCGCCACCCGCCGGGAGATCGAGGCCAAGCGCACCCAGCCCCGGTTCGCGGTCCGCTTCCTCACCGGCATGACCCTCGCCACCCTGGCGTACGGGCTGATCAACACCGAGTACATCGAGCCGTACGGCACACCGGTGGGTCAACTCGTGATGGCCGCCCTCGGTGCCGCCTTCATCGGCCTGCTGGCCTGGGTGCGGTCGATGAGCCAGCCGCAGCGGCCGGCCCGGTTCCTGCCGTCGCCGGACCCGCAGGAGGTGATCGCGTGATCGTGAACTGGCACCTGGCCATCGCGGTGTGCGGTGGAGCTGCCGTGGGGCTGGGTCTGTTCCTGGTGGTCCGCGAGCTGGTGCCGGCGACCCCGGCGCTCGGACCGGCACTGCGCCGGTTGCACCAGCCGGCCGGCACCGGCCGGGTCGCCGCTCCCGCGTCCCGGCAACTGGACTGGTTGACCGGGCTGGCCCGCTGGCTGCGGCCGCCGCACCGGCAGCTCGCCCTGATCGGCCAGACCTCCGAGCAGTACGCGCTGTCGGCGCTGATCGGGCTGGCCGTGCCGACCCTGCTCGGGGTGGCGCTGTTCGTGCTGGGTATCTCGCTACCGCTGGTCGTACCGGTGCTCGGCAGCCTCGGCATGGCGCTGATCGCCGGGCTGCTGGCGCACCGGTCGGTGCTCGCCAAGGCGGACGCCGCCCGGGACGAGTTCCGCCAGGCCGTCTGCACGTACCTGGATCTGGTGGCGTTGCAGCTCTCCGCCGCGCACGGGCCCGTGCAGTCGCTGGAGCGGGCCGCGGCCGTGTGCGACGGCTGGGTCTTCGACCGGATCCAGGAGTCGCTGCGGATCGCCCAGATGCAGATGCACGCGCCCTGGGACGAGCTGCGCGACCTCGTCGACAAGATCGGCATTCCGGAACTGGGCGACGTCGGCGCGATCATGCGCTCCTCCGGGAGTGAGGGAGCGCAGGTGCACGAGACCCTGCGCAGCCGGGCCGACTCGCTACGCGACCAGATCCGCACCGACAACCTCGCCCGCGCCGAGGGGGTGACCAGCAAGCTCGACATTCCGGGCGCACTGCTCGTCTTCGTGCTGCTCGGCTTCGTCGTCTACCCGTTCATCGCCCGCGTCTGACCCCACCCCGAGAAGGAGTACGCCATGTCCATCATCAGCTACCTGCACGTCGTGATGACGACGCGTCTGGCCGAGCTGCGCCGCGACGGCGAGCGCGGCGACAGCCCGGTGCCGACCGCGGTGATCATCTTCGGTCTGGTCTTCGTGGCGACCATCGTCACCGGCCTGGCCCTGGGCAAGGCCAACGACTGGATGAAGGCCATCCCGAACCACACGAACCCGAAGTAGCCGGCGTGCGCCGAGTCGCGTTCCCGAGGTGGCGCCGGGTGATGGCCGACGCCCGGCGCGCCACCTCGCGGCCGGCGACCGGGAGCGGGGAGCCAACCCGGTGGAGCTGGCGGTGGTGATGCCGCTGATCCTGGTGCTGCTCTTCGCGTCGCTCCAGGTCGCGGCCGTCTTCCTGGCCCGCTCCACGGCGTTGAACGCCGCGCAGAGCGGGGTCAACGCCCAGCGGCTGTACGACGCTCCGGACGACGCCGGGGTCGCCAGCGCCACCCGCTTCCTGAACGCCACCGGCGGCTGGCTGGTGGGCTGGGCAAAGACCGGCCCAAGCTGCGTGACCACCGACACCGAGGTGACCTGCACGGTGCGCGGCCGGTCCCTGTCGGTGGTGCCCGGCGTGGACTTCGCGGTGCGGCAGACCGCGCACGGGACAGTGGAACGGGTGACCACGCCATGAGCCGCGGCGTCGAGCGGGGCTCGGTCTCCATCGAGGTGGCGGTGCTCGCACCCGCGTTCATCGCGCTGATGGTGCTGGCCGGCGTGGCCGGGCGTAGCGCGGTGGCGGCGGAGGCGATCGACGCCGCCGCGCACGACGCGGCCCGCGCCGCCTCGATCTCCCGGAATGCCGACACCGCGCGGACCGCGGCGCGGGAGGCCGCCCGCAAACAGCTGGACTGGCACGGGCTGGCCTGCAGCAACGACCTCGACCCGACGTTCACCGGTTCGGTCGCCGGCAGGTCCACCAGCTTCGACGCCGCCTTCAGCAGCCCGCTCGGTGCAGACGCCACGGTGACGGTGGAGATCAGTTGCCTGGTGTCGTTCAAGGACATCTCGCTGAGCGTCGTGCCCGGTATGCCGACCGACAACCGGATCACCGCGGACTTCACCTCTCCGCTGGACCGCTACCGGAGCCGGCAGTGACCGCGTTCGCTCCCCGGCCTCCGCACACCGGTGAGCACGGCCGGGTCAGCATCTTCCTGGCGGTGGCGATGACCGGCGTACTGGCCATCGTGGGCCTCTCCTTCGACGGCGCCGGGCAGCTGCGCACCCTGCAACGTTCCGACAAACTGGCCGCCGAGGCGGCCCGGGCCGGTGGGCAGGCCATCGACCGGGCCACCGCGATCGAGGGCGGGCCGACGCGGCTCAACCGGCCGCAGGCCCGCGTCGCGGTCGCCAACTACCTGGCCGCCGCCGGCACCACCGGCCACACCGTGAGCTTCCCGGAAGTCGCCGGGGAGACCCTCGTCCGGGTTCGCGTCACGATCACCTACCGCCGTTCGATGCTCGGGCTGTTCGGCTTCGCCCGCACGGTCAGGGTCACCGGCGAGGCGACCGCGCGAGCCATCACCCGCGAGCCATCACCGCAGGAACCGTAGGAAGGAAGGCAGCCATGCCCGCATCGGGTGGGTCCGTCGTACGGCGGACCGGACGGATCCTCACCGGCTTTGGCGCGCTGATCGTGCTCTGTACGCTGCTGGCCGGCGCGCCGGTCGCGCTGCTCGCCTTCGCGGGCAACCCTCTGCCCGACCACCTGCCGAGCCTCGCCGAGGTGGGCACCGCGCTGACCAGCAGGGATGACGGCCAGCTCTTTCTGCGGGCGTTGGCGCTGGCCGGCTGGTTCGGCTGGGCCACGTTCGCATTCTCGGTCCTCGTCGAGCTGGTTGCACAAAGCGTGCGTCGGCCGGCGCCGAAGCTGCCCGGGATGAGCCGGCAGCAGAAGGCCGCCGCCGCCCTGGTCGGCTCGGTGGCGCTGATCCTCGCGGCCAGCCCGGCCGCCGCCAGCGCCGCCGCCGTCTACGCCGGCACGCCGTACGCCCACCCGGACTCGCCGGCCGTCGCCACCCTGGCCGGTCCGGCGTCGGCGTCGGCGTCGGCCGCGAGTGACGAGGCGTCTCCGGTGTACCGCGTGGCCCGGGGCGACTACCTCGGCGAGGTGGCCGAGCGTTACCTGGACGAGTTCGCCGACTACCGACGGCTGGCCGAGCTGAACCGGCTCGACGACCCGGACCGGATCCGTCCCGGCCAGTTGCTCCGATTGCCCGCCGAGGCCACCGACCAGGGTGCCCGCTCGCACGCCACCGGCCGGCTGGTCGCCCGGCCAGCGCCCAAGCCGCCAGCGCCCCGCCCGGCACCCGAGCGGGCCGCACCGGAGCGGGTGGCACCCACACCGCCCGGTGGTACGGAGTCCGCCGGTCAGCCTCCCGCGATGACCGTCGGCGCCGCCCGGCCCGGCGCTACCGACCCGGTCAACCGGCCGCTGGCGGTCTCCGCTGTGCTGGCCGTGGCGAGCATCGTCGGCGCCCAGATCGGCGCGGTGCTCGGGCTGCGCCGCCGTCCGGCCACCGCCGGTGCGGCCCCTCGGCTGGCCGCATCCACCCGCACGCCCCGGGGCGCCGCGGGCCGGAGCATCGGCAGCACAGCTGGGACCACGACCCGGGCCGCCCGCATCACCGCCGGACCGAGCGGCGGAATGGCACCGACCGGCGCGCCCGGGCGGGCCGGCGACGAGGGTTGGGGCGGCTACGACGAACACGGTGGCCTGCTGGCCGGCGGGCCCGGCCTGGACTCCGTTCCGGACGGACCGCAGGTTGGTCGGCACCGGCGCGGCTGACCGGCGCCCGCCCGTCCCGGTCGGTCCCCACCATGGTCGCCGCCGTGTGGCGGTCAAGCGACGGACTCCCGACGTCCGCCAGGTTGGTGGTCACGCCGGGCTGGCGGCACGTTGGGTCCCGAGAGCGTTATGCCTCACAGGTATAAATATGACTCTGAGGTATATCCGCTGAAAGCAACACCGTCCCCGCAGCGCGGACACAGGGCCAGGCGGCGCAGGGTGAGCAGCGATCGGCAACCCGGCAGCCTGGCCCGAGCGCCGGGCACCAGGCCCCGGGCGGATACCCGTTCGCCGGATGTCAGGGCAGGCGGGTCTGCAGCACGCCGTTCTCGATCCGGGTGGGCAGGATCTGCTGGTCGTTGCCGGACGGCCCCTGCACGACCTCGCCGCCGTTCAGCCGGAAGGCGCTGCCGTGCCACGGGCACACCACGCAGGCGTGGCCGCCGATCTCCTCCACCTCACCCTCGCCGAGCGGCCCGCTCTGGTGCGGGCAGCGTTCCAGCATCACGGTGACATCGTCACCGTGCCGGTAGAGGATCACCGAGACGTCGTCCACCTCGCGGGTGACCAGTGTGCGTTGCGGCAGCGCGGCCATGTCGACCAGCGAGTGCCAGCCGTCGCTAATCAGGTGCATCTCGGAGATGCTCTGGTTGACCTGCGCACCCTGCTTGTACGCCAGGTGACCGCCGATGTACGCACCGAGGCTCACGGCGGAGAGCCCGAGAAAGCCGAGGGTACGGCCGACGCCGTGCCGCCCGGACATCCGTGCGGCGAGCGAACCGGCGTAGAGCGTCACTCCCACGGTGTTCGCGACGGCGTGCACCAGGCCGACCCGGCGCTGGTCCCGGGAGAGTGCCGCCCAGTCGTTCAGCCCGGCGACCGCCGCCGGCAGCGCGCTGACGGTGCCCAGACCGACCAGCACGGTGGCGGGACGGCGCTGCCCGGGCATCAGGTCCAGCACCGCGGCGCTGATCCAGGCGCCCACCGGCACCTGCACCATCGCCGGATGCAGCGGATGCCCCAGCGTCACTCCGTGCAGCAGGTCCCGCAGCCGCCGCGGACGCAGCGTGCCGAGGACCGCCCGCTGGAGCCGGTCACCCACCCGGTCCAGCCTTGAATCCTGCTCAACTCTCGTCAATAGCGCTCGCACCCGTACCGACTTCCCGGCGAACGCGGTCGCAAACCGGTCGGCGGTGACAGACCTGCGGCGCGGCGGGCATGCTGGGCCGATGGGTGTACGGGTGGAACGCGCCGGGCCGGTGACGACAGTGGTGCTGGACCGACCGGCAGCCCGGAACGCCGTCGACGGGCCGACCGCGCGAGCCCTGGCCGACGCCTTTCGAGCCTTCGACGCCGACCCCGGCGCGGCGGTGGCCGTGCTCTGGGGTGCCGGCGGCACGTTCTGCGCCGGCGCCGACCTCAAGGCGATCGGCACGCCGAGCGGCAACCGGGTCGAGCCGGAGGGGGAAGGCCCGATGGGCCCGACCCGGATGGCGCTGAGCAAGCCGGTGATCGCGGCGATCTCCGGGTACGCGGTGGCGGGCGGCCTGGAGTTGGCGCTCTGGTGCGACCTGCGGGTCGCCGAGTCCGACGCGACGCTCGGCGTGTTCTGCCGCCGCTGGGGAGTGCCACTGATCGATGGCGGCACGGTCCGACTGCCCCGGCTGATCGGTGAGAGTCGTGCGATGGATCTGATCCTCACCGGCCGACCGGTGCCGGCCGATGAGGCGTACGCGATGGGGTTGGTCAATCGGCTTGTGGCGCCCGGCCAGGCGCGGGCCGCGGCCGAGGAGCTGGCGGCGGGGATCGCCCGGCACCCGCAGACCTGCCTGCGCAACGACCGGGCGGCGGTGCTGGCCGGAGCGGGCCAGCCCGAGTCGGAGGCGATGGCGACCGAGCTGGCGTACGGGATGGTCTCGCTGGCCACCGACGCGGAGGCCGGCGCAGCCCGGTTCGCCGCTGGTGCGGGCCGGCACGGCACGATGCCGCCGGGAGGGGGGAACCTCCCGGCGGCATCCGGTGCGGGCTAGATCAGTTGCGGTTGATGGTGAAGGTCGACGTGGTGTTGCGGATGTCCTGGTAGTTGTTGGTCAGCCGCAGGTTGTTGAAGGTGACCGAGCCGACCGCCGGGCCCTGACCGGGTTCCGGCATCTCGTTGGCCCAGATCGCGTAACCGGACTTCGCGTCGAACGCGTCACCGCTCTTACGGACGCCGCTGATCGAGACGTTGGTGAAGACCGTGTCGGTGATCGGGTTCTCCGGCTGCGGTCCGTTGTACTTGGTCTGGAACATGATCCCGGTGTACGTCGGGTCGACGATGTCCACGTCGGACACCCGGATGCCGCGGAACTCCTTCGAGGCGGAGAAGACCCAGATCGCGGGGAATGTCTGCGCTCCCCAGAAATGCCCACCCGCCCGGATCAGCGAGATGTTCTGGAACTGGGTCGGTGGGCTGGCGCCGAACCCGATGAACGGGTAGCCGAAGTCCAGTGAGCTGATGGTGAGCCCCGAGTACGTCAACATGTCCGCGATGTACAGGTTGCGGAAGATGTTGTTGTAGCCGCCGTAGACCGCCAGCCCGGCCGCCCGCCAGGTCAGCGTGGCCGAGAGGTTCTCGAACACGTTGCCATTGTTGGAGGTCGACGCACCCTGGTCGGTGGCCGAGAAGAGGGCGAACGCGTCATCGCCGTTGGACCTCCCCTCGGTGTTGGTGATCAGGTTGTTGGTGCTGCCGTTGGTCAGGTTCACACCGTCGGCGAAGGTGTTCCGGAAGCGGCTGTTGCGGATGGTCAACCCGCTGACGCTCACTCCCCAGTACGCGCAGACGGTGTGCTCGACCCAGACGCTGTCCAGGGTCATGTTGTCGACGTCCTTCAACTCGCCCCAGACCTTGCCCGGTCCGTCCTGCCGGACGGTGTAGTTGCCGAAGAAGGCGATGTGCGAGAAGGACGACCCGCTGGCGGAGGACTCCACCCGGAAGCCCGCATCGGTGTTCGACTGGCTCGTCGGCGTCTGGAAGCGGGTGTACCACATGCCCGCGCCGACCACCGAGATCGGCTTGCCGTACACCTGAAGCTTCTGCGCGGTCTCGTACGTGCCGGCCGGCAGGTAGACGCCGATCAGGTTGCCAGTGGTGTCCATCCGAACCGCGTCCAGCGCGTTCTGCACGTCCTGGTGGCTGAAACCGGTCGGCACCCGGTACCGCGCCGGGTCCGGGTTGGCGCGCGGCGCGACCAGCTCCAGGTTGACGAAGTCGATCGCGTACGTGGTGGTGTTGGCCGGGTCCTTCTGCAGACGGATCCTGCTGCCGGCCGGGATGGTCGAGTTCAACATCACGTTCGCCTCGTCGTACAGGTGCCGGGGCGGGCCGGCGCTCGGCGAGTCACTCGGGCTGGCCTCCGCGCCGTACAGCCAGATGTGCTTGGAGGTCAGGTTGATCGGCTTGTGCAGGGTGCCGTTGACGTAGATGTTCAGCGTCGAGTCGATGCCCCCGCCGCCCGGCGAGTCGGGGATGGAGAAGCGGGTGACCAGCGTGTTGGTCGCCGCCCGGGTGGTCCACTCGACGTACGAGCCGGTGCTGTTCAGGGTCACCGCACGACGTCCGGACGCCTCACCGCCGAGATTGCCGATGTCCCGGTTCGGCCCGACCTGCCCGGCGCCACCGCCGGTCGTGCCGTCCTCGGCCTCGTACATGTCGTAGCCGAGGTTGGCGCCGCGCCCCACGAAGAGCGGGCGGTCACTGGTGTTGTTGGTCTGCTTGACCGGCAGCTCGTTGCCGTCGGCGGCGAGCACCACCCGGACGGTGTACTTGCCGTTCGCGGCGGTCCAGGTGCCGAGACTGATCGGGCCGACCGTCGCCCCGGCGTTGATCACACCGGAGTACGAGCCGGTCAGGGTACGGACCACGGCGCCGGACTCGTTGAGCACGGTCAGGGTGACGCCGTGCGCGCCGGACGCGGACGCCTGGTTACCGGCGTTGCGGATCGAGACGGAGAAGTTCACCGTGCTGCCGGGGGGCGGGTTGCCCGGTGACCAGTCGACGGCCGAGGCGACCAGGTCGGAGCTGGCGACCGCGCTGACCACCAGCGGGCTGGGGTTGGTGTAGCTGTTGTTGGTGTCGTCCTGCTCGACGACGGTGTTCGACTCGTCGACCTTCGCGCTGAGCGGGTAGCTACCCGAGTCACGCGTGCCGATGGCGGCGCTGACCGTGGTCGAGGCGCCGGCGGACAGGCCGCCGACCGACGCGGTGCCGACCCGGGTGGCGCCCAGGTAGAAGTTGACGTTGGTGGCGCCGGAGGCCGCCGAGCCCGCGTTGCGCACGGTGGCCGAGAGCGTGATGGAGCTCGTCTCGACCGGCGCGGACGGGGTGAACGACATGCCGGTCACGGTCAGGTCCGGGTTCGGTGCCGGGGTGCCGATGACCTGGAACTCGGCCACCTGTCCGGCCGGGGCGCCGGTGTTCGAGGCGATCGAGAGCCGTACGTCGGCCGCCGCACCGGAGACCGGGATGGTCACCGTGTTGCCGCTGGCCGGGTTGAAGCTGTAGTTCGCCGCGCCGACCAGGGTGGTGAAGGTCGACGAGCCCTGGTCGCGGCCGAGCACGGTGATGTTCTGGGTACGCGCCCCCCAGGCCGCGTCCGGGTTCAGCTTCAGCACGATCTGGCTGAGGCTGGCGTTCGCGCCGAGCTGCACGGTCAGCGTGCTCGGGTTGCCGTTGCCCTCCCAGTAGGTGGCCACGTTGTTGTCGTTGGCGTTGGTGGCCACGAACGTGTGCACGTACCCGGAGGCGGTGATCGGCTTACCGACCGCCAGGTTGGTGCCGACCGGCGGGTTGCCGGTGCCGGTCCGGGTCACGGTGTTGCTGTTCGCCGACTGGTTGCCGGCCGCGTCCTTGGCCCGCACGTAGTAGGAGACCGTGGCGCTGTCCGGCTGGCTGTCGGTGTACGTCAGGGTCGAGGCGTTGACGCTGCCGCGCAGTCCGCCGTTGGCGTAGACGTCGTAGCCGGTCACCCCGACGTTGTCCGTGGACGCGGACCAGGTGAGCCGGATCTGCCCGCTCGAGGGCTGGGTGTACGAAAGGTTGCCGGGGACGCTGGGGGCCTGCGTGTCGGGGCTGCCGACGGCGCCGTAGACCTCGACCTCGGAGAACTGGGCGGCCGGCCAGCCGGTGTTGCCGGTGACCTGCACCCGCACGTAGCGGGTGCTGGCGGCGGTGAAGCTGACGGTCGCGGTGTTGCCGGTGGCCGGGTTGAACGTGTAGCCGGCCGACGCCTTCAGGGTGGAGAACGACGAGCCGTTGGTGGAGCCGAGCACCGACAGTGTCTGGGTGCGGGTCTGCCAGGCCGACGCGGGCGGCAGTTTGAGCACGACCCGGTCCACGCTGACCGTGGCGCCGAGGTCAGCCTGAATCCACTGCGGGAACGCGTTGTTGGCGCTCTCCCAGTAGGTGTCCGCGTTGCCGTCGTTGGCGTTGCCCGCCACGTAGTTCTGGTTGTGGGTGCTGGCGGTCATGGTGGCGGAGAGTCCGGCGAGCATGGCCACGCGCGCGGCGGCCGCGGACGGGTCGGCCACCGGTGCCGCGCTGGCCGTGGGGGTGACGACCGGGGCGGTGACGAGGAGCGTCCCGGCGAGTACGCCGGCGAGCAGCCGCCGGTGGCCGGTGCGGGTGGTTCGGGGGACGGAACTGGGCGCGCCGGTTGGCGGCGTGCCTCGTCTGGTGCCGTTACTGGACATGGGGTCGCTACACCTCTTTCGGGGGTGGGTGGGGTGTGGTGCCCGGAGCCGGTGCCCCCGCCCCGGCTGGGCGGGGCCGCCGACCTAGCTGGAGTGGACCTCGAACTCGCTGAGCTGACCGGCCGGCCAGCCGCTGTTGCCGGTGACGGTCAGCCGCAGGTACCGCTGGCTGGTCGGCGCGAACGTCACGGTGACCGTGTTGCCGCTGGCCGGGTTGAAGGTGTAGCCGGCGGACGCCTTCAGGGTGGTGAACGACGAGCCGTTGGCGGAGTTGAGCACCGACAGCGTCTGGGTGCGGGTCTGCCAGGCCGATGACGGCGGCAGCTTCAGCACGACCCGGGACACCGACCGGGCGGTTCCCAGGTCCACGGTCACCGACTGTGGGAACGCGTTGTTGGCGCTCTCCCAGTAGGTGCTCGGGTTGCCATCCACCACGTTCAGCGCGGCGTACACGTCGACGTGGCTGGTCTCGGTGACCGGCCGCCCGGCCGCCAGGTTGCCGGTGGGTGGCGGCGTGGTCGGGGGCGGAGTCGTCGGGGGCGGCGTCGTGGGCGGCGGCGTGGTGGGCGTGCCGCCGTACACCTCGACCTCGGAGAGCTGTGCGGCTGGCCAGCCCGTGTTGCCGGTGATGCTCACCCGGATGTAGCGGCGATCACCGGCGGGCAGGCCGATCGACACGCTGTTGCCCGTGCCGGGGTCGAAGACCCGGCCGGCGGAGGCGGCCAACGTGGCGTACGACGACCCGTCGGTGGAGCCGAGCACCGACAGGGTCTGGGTACGGCGCTCCCAGCCGGCGGGCAGCTTGAGCACCACCCGGTCGACCGACCGTGCCGAGCCCAGGTCGACGGTCACGGTCTGTGGGAAGGCGTTGTTGGCGCTCTCCCAGTAGGTGGCCGCGTTGCCGTCCACCGCGTTGCCCGCGGTGTAGCTCTGGTTGGTGCTGGTGGCGGTCGCCGGCCGGTTCAGCGCCAGGTTCCCCCCGGTGGGCGGTGGGGTGGTGGGTGGCGGAGTGGTGGGTGGCGGGGTGGTCGGCGGGGTGCTGGGTCCACCGCCCCACTGCGGGTCGGGCCACGGGCCGCAGTACGGGGTCGGGGTGTACCAGCCGGAGTTGCCGGCGCCCTGGGTGATCTGGAAGCCGCCGCCCACGCAGTTGTGGATCGGGTTGCTCTGCGCGATGTTGGTGGCCCGCACGTTGGTGAACGACACCTGGCTGGGCGCCTGCACCTGGAGGGCGTACGTGCCGGCGCCGTCGATCCGTACGTTGTTGAGGTTGATGCCATTGGTCTGGCCCTCGATCCAGTGCAGCGCCGCGTACGAGCTGTCCAGGATGTCGGTGTCGGTGATGTTGATGGTGGGCTGCTGGAACGCCTCGTTGAGCGCGGAGAACCAGACCGCCCCGACGCCGAAGTTCCAGTTGTAGTCCGAGTTGCCGTTGCGGATCAACGTGTTCCGGGCGATCGTCCAGGTGCCCTGGACTCCGGTGGCGCCCTGCACGCCGGGGTAGCGGTTGGCGACGTGGATGCCGCCACCGTTGGTCAGCGAGTCGGCCGTCACGTTGTCGGTGATCTTGATGTCCCGACCGCCGTAGCTGACCAGGTGGTTCGCCAGCAGGGTCACGCCGATGGTGTTGTGCGTGAAGGAGTTGTTGACGTTCGGCACGCTCTGCGCCCACATCGCGAGCGCGTCGTCGCCGGTGTTGCGGACGAAGGTGTTGGTCACCGTCGAGTTGGTCACGCCGGTGTGGAAGTTCACCCCGTCGGCGGTCTGGTCCAGGATCCGGCTGTTACGGATGGTGAAGTTGTCCATCGGGCCGTCCATCCAGGCCCCGACCTTGGTGTTCTCCAGCCAGAGGTTGTCCACCACCGAGTTGGTCATCGCCCCGCCCAGCGCGTTGACCTGGTCGTCGTCCACCCGTTCCCGGATGTCGCCGATGATGGCGAAGTCCCGCAGCGTCACGTTGCGACTCGGCCCGCCGGCCTCGTGCGGGCGGACCGCGCCGGTGTACCCACCGCCGGGGACGTACTTGCCGTAGATGCCGGCGGCCCGCTTGCGGTCGGTGGGGTGCCGGCCACCGAGCACCGAATACCACGGGCCGGCGCCGCGCAGGGTCACCCCGTCGACCACCACGTGGTCCCAGAGGGTGAAGGTGCCGGTCGGGATCCAGACCGCCCGGCCCTGGGCCTTCCCGGCGTCGACCGCCGCCTGGAACTTCGCGGTCGAGTCGGTCGCGCCGCTCGGGTCGGCGCCGAAGTCGGTGACCACGTCGAGCACACCGGTGGGCTTGTCGAGGGGCCCGCCGACCAGCTCGAAGTCGGCCAGGTCGATGGTGAAGCTGGGCGACTGGGCGGTCGAGGAGACCTGCAACCGGATCTTGGCGCCGGCCGGGTAGGTGCTGCCGAACATCGCCCGGGTCTCGTCGTAGAAGTGGTGCGGGTTGGTGTCGCCCGGGTTGTTGTTGAACGGGTAGCCGCCGTAGTACCAGCCGTACTTCGAGGTCACCGGAACCGACTTCAGCAGGTTCCCGTTGGCCCGCAGGTCGATGGCGGCGTCCCGGCCGGTGCCGGCCGGGCTGTCCGGCAGGCTGTGCCGGAAGGTGACCGCGTTGGCGGGGGCGGTGAGGGTGAACTCGACGTACTCGCCGACGGAGTCGAGGGTGACCGCCTCCCGGCCGGACGCCTCGGACGGCAGCGTGCCGTAGCGCCGGTCCGGGCCGATCTTCGTGCCGGTGTGGGCGGCCTTCTCGGCCTCGTGCTCGACGAACGGGACGGTGGCGCCCCGGCCGGGGATGTCGAAGGGGGACAGCCCGGCTGCCGAGGCCGGGGTCGCGGTGCCGGTGATCGCGAGGGCGGTCACCGATGTCGCGGCGAGCAGGGTGGCGACGATGGCGGCCAACGCTACCCGGGTCGGGTGTCGGAAATGGTGCGGGGTGCCGGTGGTGTGGTTGGCCATGAGCTGCGCTCTCCCTTTCGTCAGGCAGGCCAGATCCCCCCGTGTCCGTGCGGCGTGGCGTCCCCCGTTCCTCCTTCCTCCTCGTCGTCCGGCGCGGGGCCGGGATGGTGGTGTGGTGCCGGCGGCCGGGACGGGCCGCCGGCACCACGGCGATCAGGTCAGGCCAGGCCCGTCCGCCGCCCGCGGCTCGTCCGCAGGTTGGGCGGTACGCAGCCAGACGGCGGTGTCCGACGGCACCAGACCCTCGTCGAGCGGCCCGCTGGCCAGCAGCAGGTCCCCGTCGCCGGGCAGCGGCACCGGGGCGTCGGTGAGGTTGACCAGGCAGCGGAAGCCACCGCCACGGCTGAAGGCGAGCACGCCGTCCGGTGCGGGCAGCCAGCTCATCTCGCCGTCGCCGAGCGCCGGGTCGGCCCGCCGGATCTGGATCGCCGCCCGGTACAGCTCCAGCATCGAGGCGGCGTCGCCGGTCTGCGCCCGGGCCGTCCGGTCCTTCCAGTCGGCCGGCTGGGGCAGCCATGGCGTTGCGGCGCCGTCGGGGCTGAACTCGAACGGGGGCTCGTCACCGGCCCACGGCAGCGGCACGCGGCAGCCGTCCCGACCGGGGTCGACCCGGCCGGAGCGTTCCCACATCGGGTCCTGGCGCAGCGCGTACGGGATGTCCTCGACCTCCCAGAGCCCCAGCTCCTCACCCTGGTAGACGTAGGCGGCGCCGGGCAGCGACAGCGACAGCAGCGCGGCGGCCCTAGCGCGGCGGGTGCCCAACTCCAGGTCGGTGGGGGTCCCCTCGCGCTTGGCGGCGAAGCTGAACGTGGTGTCCGCCCGGCCGTAGCGGGTCACGTGCCGGGTGACGTCGTGGTTGGAGAGCACCCAGGTGGCCGGCGCGTTGACCGGCGCGTGCGCGCTCAGCGTCCCGTCGATGCTCTCGCGTAGGGCCGAGGCGTCCCAGGCGCAGCCGAGGAAGTCGAAGTTGAACGCGGCGTGCAGCTCGTCCGGGCGCAGGTAGTTGGCGAACCGCTGCCGATCCGGCAACCACACCTCACCGATCAGGGCCCGCTCGCCGGGGTACTCGTCGGCGACGCGCCGCCAGCCCCGGTAGATGTCGTGCACCCCGTCAAGGTCGTGGAACGGGTGCGGCAGGTCCGGGTGGACCTCGGGCAGCGTCCCGTCCTTGACCAGCAGCCCGGCCGAGTCGATCCGGATGCCGTCCACCCCCCGGTCGAACCAGAACCGCAGGATGTCCTCGAATTCGGCGCGCACCCTGGGGTGGTCCCAGTTGAAGTCCGGCTGCTCGGGGGCGAACAGGTGCAGGTACCAGTCGCCGGGGCTGCCGTCCGGGTTGGTGGTCCGGGTCCAGGTCGGGCCGCCGAACTCACCGACCCAGTCGGTGGGCCGCTGGTCGCCGTTCGGGCCCCGGCCGGGACGGAACCAGAACAGGTCCCGCTCCGGCGCGTCGGGCCCGCCGACGAGCGCGGCCTGGAACCAGGGGTGCACGTCCGAGCAGTGGTTGGGTACCACGTCGACGATGGTCCGGATGCCCAGCGCGTGTGCCTCCGAGATCAGCGCCTCCGCCTCGGCGAGCGTGCCGAAGACCGGGTCGATGTCGCGGTAGTCGGACACGTCGTAGCCGGCGTCGGCCATCGGGGAGGGGTACCAGGGACTGAACCAGATCGCGTCGATGCCGAGCGCGGACAGATGATTCAGCCGGGACCGGATACCGGCGATGTCGCCGATGCCGTCGCCGTTGCCGTCGGCGAAGCTACGCGGATACACCTGGTAGATCACCGCTCCACGCCACCACGGACTGCTGTCTGCTGTGGACACGAGCACCTGCTTTCTGTTTCAGTACGTCGGCGGGTTCGCCGGACCTGAGAGTGTGTCGGGCGAACGGCTGTTGTTCGCCACGGGAGGTTGCGCTGGTCGCTATCCCTTGAGGCTGCCTGTGGTCAGACCGGACATGATGTTCCGCTGGAAGATCAGGAAGACGATGACGGTCGGGACCGCGGCGATGACCGACGCGGCGATGACCACGTTCATGGGCGTACCACCCGCGAAGGCGTAGATGCCGACGCTGACGGTCCGGGTCTCCGGCGACGGCATGACCAGCTTCGGCCACAGGAAGTCCTTCCAGACGGCCGTCACGGCGAAGATCGACACTACGCCGAGGATGGGACGGGACATCGGCAGGATGATCGACCACAGCGTGCGCAGCGGCGTCGCCCCGTCCACCAGGGCCGCCGCCATCAGCTCCTCGGGGATCGAGTCGAAGAACCGCTTCAGCAGGAAGATGTTGAACGCGTTCGCGACCAGGGGCAGCCAGATCGCGAACGGCGAGTCGAGCAGGTTGATGTGCAGGATCGGCAGGTCGATCACGGTCACGTACTGCGGGACGATGAGCACCATCGCCGGAATCATCAGCGTCGCCAGCATCAGCGCGAGGATCACGTTGCCGAACATCGGCCGAAGCTTGGACAGGGAGTACGCGGCGGCGGTGTCGAGGACGAGCTGGAACACCACCGCGCCGGCGGCGTAGTAGAACGTGTTGAACAGCAGCTTGGCGAGGTCCAGGTTGTTCCAGGCGTCGATGTAGTTCTGCGGCTGCGGGTCCTTCGGGAACAGCGACGGCGGCGTCTGGGCGATCTCCTGGCCGGACTTGAGCGCGCCGGTGACCATCCAGTAGAGCGGCCCGAGGAAGACCAGCGTGAAGCCCACGACGACGACGGTGAGCAGAGCCCAGTAGATGAACCTGCCGCGCCCACGGCGGAGCTGCGCGTGAGAGATGAGGGTCCGGGTGCCGGAGTCCTGTGCCATGTCTCGCCCGTCCTAGTCCTGTTTCGCGCTCAGCCGCAGGTAGGCGGCGGAGAAGCCGGCCAGCACCACGAGCATGAGCACGCCGAGCGCCGCGGCGCCGTTGAGGTCGTTCTGGAAGAAGCCGTGCTGGTAGATGAGGTACGCCACGGAGGTCGCGGAATCCTCCGCGCCCGCGCCGTTGGCGAGGATCAGTGGCTCGATGAAGAGCTGCATCGTGGCGACGATCTGGATCATCGCCAGGAGCGCGAGGATCAGCCGGGTCTGCGGGATCGTCACGTGGCGGATCCGCTTCCAGATCCCGGCGCCGTCGAGCTCGGCAGCCTCGTAGAGTTCGCCCGGGATGTTCTGCAGCGACGCCAGGTAGATCAGCACGGCGCCGCCCATGTTCATCCAGGTCGACGCGAGCACCATCGCCGGCATCGTCATGTCGGGGGACTGCATCCACTGCGACGTGGGCAGGTGCAGCGCCTTGAGGATCGCGTTGAAGAGACCCGCCTCGCTGGGGTCGTACGCGTAGAACTTGAAGAGGTACAGCGCCGAGGCTGGTGGCAGCATCACCGGCAGGTAGACCAGGATCCGCAGGTATCCCTTGGCGTGGCGGAACTCGTTGAGCAGGATCGCCACGAAGAACGGCACCGCGTACCCGAGGACGAGCGCGAGCACCGTGAAGTAGAGCGTGTTCTGCCAGGCGGGCCAGAAGCTGGGGTCGGCGATGATGCGGGAGTAGTTGTCCCAGCCCACCCAGGTGGTCTCGCCGCGCCGCGTGCGCTGGAAGCTCATCACGATGCCGCGGATCATCGGGTACCAGGAGAAGACGACGAAGCAGAGCACCGCCCCGATCAGGAACGCGTGACCGGTGAGGTTGTCCCGCACCTTGCGGCCGAGGCTCGTACGCTGCGGCCCCGTGTAGGGCGGCGTGGGACGTCCCGGCTTTCTGGTGGTACCCGGGACGGTGGTGATCGCCAAGGCAACTCCTGGGTGAGTCAGTGACCGGACGGTGTGGCGCGGATGGGGTGGGGGCCGGGTCGGCGTACCGGCCCCCACCTGACCGGATCAGCTCTCGGCAGCCAGGAGCTGGTTGACCTTTTCCTCGGCCGTCTTGAGCAGCGCGTCGATGTTCGAGTTCGGGTTCGTCAGCACCCCGGACATCGCGGCGTCGAGCACCGCGTAGACCGCCTGCGCGTTGCGCGGCTCACCCTTGATCGGCACCGGGGTCGCCTCGAAGATCGCGAAGTTCGCGGTGTCGACGTTCGCGTTGGCCTTGCGCAGTTCGAGTTCCTGCTTCTGCGCCTCGCTGCCGTTGGCGAAGAGCAGCGGCTGGGGCAGACCCACCGGGTAGTTCTGCGGCTTGGCCCGGACGTAGTCGAACTGGCCCTTGCCCGGCGTCAGCTTCTGGTACGCGATCCACTTCAGACCGGCCTTGACCTGCTCGGGGGTGAGGTCCTTCTTGAAGAAGTAGCCCTCGCCGCCACCGAGCGTGCCCTTCGCCGCGCCGTCCTGACCCGGCAGCGGGCTCATCGCCCAGTCCTGGAACTTGCCCTGGAACTGGCTGACGATCGCCTGGGTGGCGTCCGGCGCGCCGATGAACATGCCGACCTTGCCCGCACCGGCGTTGGTCAGCAGGTCGCCCCACTGCAGCAGCTGCCGGGCGCCCATGCTGTTGTCGCCGTACCGCATGTCCTTGATGTTCTGCAGGACCTGCTTGCCCATCGCGTTGTTGAAGTCGGCCTTCTTGCCGTCCGGCGTCAGCACCTGGCCGCCCTGCGAGTAGAGCAGGGACGTGAAGTGCCAGCCGCCGGTGTTGCCGGCGCTGTACTCCGAGTAGCCGGCGATGCCGTTGCCGAGCGCGGAGATCTTCTTGGCGGCGGCCCGGACCTCGCCCCAGGTCTTGGGCGGGCTGTTCACGTCGAGCCCCGCCTGCTGGAACAGGACCTTGTTGTAGACCAGGCCCATCGAGTAGTTCTTCACCGGGACGGCGTAGAGCTTGCCGCCGTCGGTGAAGACCTCCTTGAGCGCCGGGTCAACGCTGTCCCAGGTCGGGATGGCGTCCTTGTTGGCGTACTGGGAGATGTCCATCGCCTGGCCGGAGTCGAGCACCTGCTGGAGATCGGTCATGTACCCGTAGAACACGTCGGTCACGGTGCCGCCGGCGAGACGGGCGGTGAAGTCCGGCGGGTTGTTGCACTGCTCGCCGACGCTCACGCTCTTGATGACGATGTCCGGGTTCTGCCGCTGGAACTCGGCGACATCATCGTTCCAGTTCTTCAACAGCTCTTTCTGAGCGCCGACGGGTTGGCAGTCGACCGTGATGGTGACCTTGCCGCCTGCGTTCGTGTCCTTGTCGTCGCTCTTCGTGGAGCATGCCGTGAGGCTGAACCCCAGGCCGGCCACGAGCGCTAACGCCGCAGCCTTTCGGTATTGCGGTACGGACATCTGTCCATCCCTTCGGGAACGGGTGTCTCCATGACGTTCGATGAGCTGCGGTGATGCGACCTGACCGCCGGTAACTGCGCCGGAGCCACGTGTGAGTGGAGTCACTGTAACGAGGCCGACTCATTTCGGCAAGGTATCGATGCTGTAGTGAAAGGACACGACTTTCTAACGGCAAATGTCGACAGGACTTCGAAACGGGCCCGAGATGATGACCTTTGGTCCCTTATGGCCCGTCAGCAGACCAGGCCGTCGCTGCGGTATTCGAGCAGCAACGAGAACGGCCGCCGACCGCGAGAAGCGGTCGACGGCCGGGAGGTCGTCTCAGCGATCCGGGGGCGGGGCCGGGACGGTCAGTCGGCGGCCCGCCTGCCGATCAGCGGCCCGGGGCGGGGGCGGTGGAACCACGCACCACCAGCTCGGGCTCGAACAGCAACTCGTCCTGCAGCACGCCGACACCCTCGATCTGGGTGACCAGCAGGTCCACCGCGGCCTGCCCCATCGTCTCGATCGGCTGCCGCACGGTGGTCAACGGCGGGTCGGTGCAGGTCATGAAGGCCGAGTCGTCGAAGCCCACCACCGACACGTCGGTCGGCACCACACGACCCAGCCGGCGCGCGGCCCGGATGGTGCCCAGCGCCAGCACGTCGCTGGCGCAGATGATCCCGGTGACACCACGCTCGACCAGCTTCGTCGCGGCGACCCGCGCCCCCTCCATCGAGAAGCTGGAGCGCTCGACGCACTCCGTGTCGTCGGTCCAGCCCGCGGCGCGGATCATCGCGTCGAGCTTGCGCCGGGACGGCACGTGCCCCTCCGGGCCGAGCACCATCCCGATCCGGTCGTGCCCCAGCGAGCGCAGGTGCCCGTACGCCTGCTCCACCGCCACCGCGTCGTCCGTGGAGACCCGGGGGAAGCCCAGCTCGTCCACCCCCGCGTTCACCAGCACCACCGGCAGGCCCCGGTCGGTAAGCCGTCGGTAGTGGTCGTGCCGCGCGTCGGCCAACGCGTACGAGCCACCGGCGAAGATCACCCCGGAGACCTGGTGGTCGAGGAGCATCTCCACGTAGTCCATCTCGGAGACGCCACCGATGGTGCGGGCGCAGAGCGCCGGGGTGTAGCCACGCTGGGCGAGGGACCCGGTGACCACCTCGGCGAGCGCCGGAAAGATCGGGTTCTGCAACTCGGGCAACACCAGCCCGACCAGCCGGGCACGCTCGCCGCGCAACTTGGTCGGCCGCTCGTAGCCGAGCACGTCCAACGCGGTCAGCACGGCCGTCCGGGTCGCCTCGGAGACCCCGTCCCGGCCGTTGAGCACCCGGCTGACGGTGGCCTCGCTGACGCCCGCCTTCTTGGCAACTTCAGTCAACCGCTTGGTCACGGCCGCAATCGTACGTCACAGAAATGAAAGAAATGAACAGGGAACTGCCGGGCAGTTGCTTCTCCGCTGCGGCGGGTGGCCCTGCTCAGAGCCTTGGCCTTCAGTTGCCACTTGATGCTTCATCGGGGATGCCGGCGATCTGAGTGACGAGGAAGTCGAGCCGTCCCTCCTGGCCGTCCGGGGGATGCGGCCACTGTCCGACAGGACAGCCATGCCGTGCAACGCGCTCCAGGTGACTTGGCTGGAGCGACACCCCACCTGTTGGGTTGGTTCATGCTGGTCGCCACCGTCATACCCGTCGGCGACGCGCTGATCGTGCTGCGCAGCAACGGTCCCAAGGTTGCCGTCTACGGCATCCACGGGATCACGGCCGTGGTGATGCTGGCGATCAGCGTGCTCCTGCTCGTCGCGTAACCGGTTGTCACCTGGGCGACGTCGGGCACACGTCACCGCAGGTTGCGCAGGGCGTCCTCGATGGCCCGGTGGAAGGTCGGATAGGCGTAGATCATGTGCCGGAGCTGGCTCAGCGGCACGGCCGCGTGCACCGCCACCACCAGCGCGGAGAGCACCTCGCCGCCGGCCGGGCCGGCCGAGGTCGCGCCGATCAGCACGCCCCGGTCGGCGTCCGCGATCAGCTTGATGAACCCCTCGTCGCCGACCCGGTGGATCCAGCCCCGGGTCGAGCTGCCCAGCTTGGTGTACCCGATCTGCACGTTGATGCCGCGCTCCCGGGCCTGCTGCTCGGTCAGCCCGACCGCGCCGACCTCGGGGTCGGTGAAGGTCACCCGGGGCAGCGCGCGGTAGTCGGCGCGCGGCACACTGCCCGCGGATCCGCTCGACGCGCTGGAGCCCAGCGAGCTGGCCGCGCCCATCGCGCCGCCGACCACGCTGGCGGTGCCGCTGGCGTCCGGCCCCGCGTTCGCCTGCCGAGCCTGGGCCAGCACGTCGGCGATCACGATCGCCGCCTGGTACATGGCGATGTGGGTGAACGCCCCCTCGCCGGTCACGTCACCGACCGCCCAGATGCCATCGGTGACGCGCAGCCGATCGTCCACCGGCAGGTAGCGCTGGGCGGCGTCCACCCCGACCGTGTCCAGCCCCAACTCCTCCAGGTGTGCCCGGCGGCCGGTCACCACCAGCAGCCGGTCCGCGGTGAACTCCGCCCCGCCGGCGCCGTGCAGGGTGAACCGGCTCCCGTCGTGCTCGACCCGCTCGGCTCGTACCCCCGTGTGGATCTCCACGCCGTCGGCGCGCAGCGCCGCGGCGGCCACCTCGGACGCCTCCGGTTCCTCGACGGCCAGCACCCGGTCCAGCGCCTCCACCACCGTGACCCGCACCCCGAACCGTGCGAAGACCTGGGACAGCTCCAACCCGATGGCGCCACCGCCGAGCACCAGCAGTGACTCCGGCAGTTGCTCGACCTCGATCGCCTGACGGTTGATCCAGTACGGAGTGTCGGCCAGACCTGAAATCGGCGGCACCGACGCTCGGGTGCCGGTGCCCAGCACGATCCCGTGCCGGGCCTGGAACACCTGGTCGCCGACCCGGACCCGGCCCGGGCCGTCGAGTCGGCCGCTGCCCCGGACGAACCGGCCACCGCGGTCCGTGAACCGCCGCACCGCGACCGTGTCGTCCCAGGTGTCGGTGGCCTCCTCGCGGATCCGCTTCGCCACCGGCGCCCAGTCCGGCTGGACCTGCGCCGTCCCGGCCAGCCCGTCGACCCGACGCGCCTCGGCGAGCGCGTTGGCCGCTCTGATCATCATCTTGCTCGGGATGCAGCCCCAGTACGGGCACTCCCCGCCGACCAGGTCCCGTTCGACGCCGACGACGCTCAGGCCGGCCTCGGCGAGCCGCCCGGCCACCTCCTCGCCGCCGACCCCGAGCCCGACCACGACCACATCCACCAACTCCGGCTCCGCCACCCCGACAGCATCCCCCAGCGGCCCGGCCCCGACCACCGAGGCCGGGAAAAGCCGGCGCGCGCACCGGGCCGGAGCGCCTACGGTGGCCGGATGCACGCGCGCTTCGCCCCGGTCCGGGACTGCTTCCACGACCTGCTGGCCGCCGGTCGGGAGACCGGTGCCAGCCTGACCGTCTGGTACGACGGCCATCCGGTGATCGACCTGGTCGGCGGCTCCCGCACAACCTCCGGATCCAGCGATGGGGCCGACGGTCCGGCCGACGGCGACCCGTGGCGACCGGACACGCTGGTCAACGTCTACTCGGTCGGCAAGCCGGTGGCCGCGCTCTGCCTGTTGATGCTGGCCGACCGGGGTCGGGTCGATCTCGACGCGCCGGTCGCCCGGTACTGGCCGGAGTTTCGCACCCCGGCCACCGTGCGTCAGGTGTTGTCGCACACCGCCGGGCTGCCGGCCTTCCCGGTGCCCCGACCGGCCACCGCGATCGTCGACTGGGCGCTGCTCACCGGCGACCTCGCCGCCGCCGACCCCGAATGGGCGCCCGGCTCGGTGGCCGGGGAGCACGCCTGGACGTACGGGCACCTGGTGGGCGAACTGGTCCGCCGGGTGGACGGCCGTTCGGTGGGCCGGTTCCTGGCCGAGGAGATCGCCGGCCGGTGGCTGCTCGACCTCGGCTTCGGGCTGTCCGAGGCCGACCAGCGGCGCTGTGCGGACCTGCGCTACGGCGACCCGGAATGGCCGGTCCGGATGCTCGGCGAGCCCGGCTCTCTCCGTGCCCGCTCGATGGACAACCCGCCCGGCGGACGGGACCTGGCCATGCTCAACAGTCCGCTCTGGCGGGGCGCCGAGGTCCCCGCGGTCAACCTGCACGCCACCGCGTCCAGCCTGGCCCGGCTCTACGCCGGCCTGCTGGCGGGCGGTGTCCTGGACGGCGTCCGGCTGGTCAGCCCGGAGCTGGTGACCGAGGCGACCCGGGTCCAGTACGACGGGCCGGATCTGGTGCTGGACCGCCAGGTCCAGTGGACGCTGGGCATGCAGTGGGAGCCGGACGGCAGCTGGGGCATGGGCGGCATCGGCGGCAGCAGCGCGTGGGCCGACCCGGAGCGCGGATACACCTTCGCGTACGCCACCGCGCAGTTGGCCGAGCACGACCGGGTCGACGAACTCGTCGAGGCACTGCACTCGTGCCTGTGACCGGATGTTAGGAAGGGCCCCTTGTACAACACCAGGCGTTAATAAGGTGCCCTTCCTTTCGGGCCGGGGATGGTGACCGGGGTGCCGGCGGGGGTGAGCAGGGCGCGGGCGGCCACCGCCATCCGGCGCCGCTGCGGCACCAGGGCCCGCCGGGCGAAGACGTCGTATCCCTGCGCGGCCACTTCGTCCAGCATGCCGCCGTAGAGGGCGTACGCGGTGCGCATGCAGGCCTGCGAGGCCGGCGCGAGCATGGTGATGCCGGGCGCGGCGGCAGCGTAGTGCGCCTGGGCCCGGGTCACCTCGTACTCGATCAGCTCGCGGATCCGGGGCGTGCCGCGACCCCGGGCGCGGGCCTGGGCCAGCTCGTCGTTGGTGACGTCGAACTTCGCCAGGTCCTCGTCCGGCAGGTAGGTGCGGCCCCGGTCGAGGTCCTCGGCGACGTCCCGGATGAAGTTCGTGAGCTGGAAGGCGAAGCCGAGCTGCCGAGCCGGCTCCCGGGCCTCGGCCGGGTCGGAGCTGCCCAGGATAGGCAGCATCATGGTGCCGATGACCGCCGCCGAGCCTTCCATGTAGTCGAGCAGGTGGTCGTAGGTCGGGTACGCGGTGACCGTCAGGTCCATCGCCATGCTCTTCAGAAACGACGCGAAGTCGTCCCGGTCGAGGTTGAAGACGGCGATCGTGTGCAGCACGGCCGGCAGCAGCGGGTCGTCGACCGACGCGCCGTGCAGGCCCGCCACGAAGCGGCTGGCCCAGTCGTCCAGCCGGGCGGCCCGCTCGGCCGGCGGCAGGTCCTCGGTGCCGTCCACGATCTCGTCGGCGTAGCGGGTGAATCCGTAGAGGGCGTGCACGTGCCGCCGTTTCCAGGCGGGCAGCAGCCTGGTGGCGAGATAGTAGGTGCGACCGTGGCGTCTGTGCAGTTCACGGCACTGGTCATAGGCAGCGGTGAGATCGGCGTCCACCGGCCCTCCTCATTTATCGACGCACCAATCGACGCAACTCGTAACTCTAGGGTACGCTCGGCCGCATGGCCAACGACGCAGTTGCCGGTAGCGCGATCCGCGTGACGCCGGCACGGCCGGGCGATGGGGCCAATCCAGTCCGCGCCGTGCTGGCCGCGTACACCCAGGACCTGATCACGGCGGTGGACGACACCCTGACCACCTTCCTCAACGGCGAGGTCGACTCGCTCGCCGAGATCGACGCCGCGATGGGCGACTTCGCGGCCTCCGCGCGAGGGGCCGTGCTGGCCGGAGGCAAGCGGATCCGGCCCACCTTCGCCTACTGGGGCTGGCGCGGGGCGGTCGGCGGCAGCGAGCCACTCCCCCCGGTGCTACCCGCGTTGGCCGCCCTCGAGCTGCTGCACACCTTCGCGCTCGTGCACGACGACGTCATGGATTCCTCCGCCACCCGCCGAGGCCGGCCCACCACCCACGTCGCCCTCGCCGCGCAACATGTCGCCGCCGGCCGCCGGGGCGACCCCGGCCGGTTCGGCGAAGCGGTCGCGGTGCTCATCGGCGATCTCTGCGTGGTCTGGGCCGACCGGCTGCTGGCGCACGCCACCGTGGCGCCGGCCCGGCTGTTCGAGGTCCGCCGGTGCTACGACCAGATGCGGGTGGAGACCATCGCCGGGCAGTATCTGGACGTGCTCGGCGAGAACGACGTGGTCAACTGGTCGACCGACCGGGCGCTGCGGGTGGCCCGCTACAAGACGGCGAGCTACACCGTCCAGCGACCGCTGCTCTACGGCGCCTGCCTGGCCGGGGTGCCCGCCGATGACCCGCTGGCCACCGCGTACACCCGCTACGGCCTGGCCGTCGGCGAGGCGTTCCAGCTCCGCGACGATCTGCTCGGCGCCTACGGCGACCCGGCCGCCACCGGCAAGCCGGCCGGTGACGACCTGCGCACCGGCAAGCCGACCACGCTGCTCATGCTGGCCCGGCAGTTGGCCACCCCGACCCAGCTCAAGGAGCTGGACCGGGCCCGCGAGGGCCGGGTCGACCGGCTGGCCGAGCTGATCGCCGACACCGGGGCGGTGGCGCGGGTGGAGCGGATGATCGCCGAGCGGGTGGGTGACGCGCTGGCCGCGCTCGACGCCACACCCGTGGACCGGACGGCGCGAACCGCGCTGACCGGGCTGGCCACCGCCGCCACCAACCGGCGGGCCTGATGAACGACTTCTCCAAGGAGGTGGCCACGTGCGGACGGTGACAGGACGGACGGACCGGGTGGTGGTCGTCGGCGCCGGGTTGGGCGGGCTGGCCTGTGCGCTGCACCTGGCCGGCAGCGGCCGGCAGGTGACCGTGCTGGAACGTGAGCCGGTGCCGGGCGGGCGGGCCGGGCGGCTCGCCGCGGACGGCTACGAGTTCGACACCGGCCCGACCGTGCTCACCATGCCCGAGCTGATCGCCGAGGCGCTCGGGGCGGTCGGGGAGGAGCTGGGCGACTGGCTCGACCTGACCCCACTCGACCCGGCCTACCGGGCGTACTACCCGGACGGCTCGACCCTCGACGTGCTGACCGACACCACCCGGATGGCGGCCGAGATCTCCCGGGTCTGCGGCCCCCGCGAGGCCGACGGCTACCTGCGCTTCGTCGACTACGCGCGGGAGCTGTGGCGGCTGGAGCGGGCCGACTTCATCGAGCGCAACCTGGACGCGCCGACCGACCTGATCACCGGCAACCTGCTCAAGCTGCTCGCCGGCGGAGCCTTCCGCCGACTCCAGACGAAGATCAACCAGTTCTTCCGGGACCCGCGCACCCAGCGGATCTTCTCCTTCCAGGCGATGTACGCCGGGCTCGCCCCGCACGACGCGCTGGCCATCTACGCGGTCATCGCGTACCTCGACTCGGTGGCCGGGGTCTACTTCCCGCGCGGCGGCATCCACGCGGTGTCCAAGGCGATGGCCGGCGCGGCCGAGAAACACGGCGTGCAGATCCGGTACGACACCACGGTGACCCGGGTGGAGACCGCGAACGGCCGGGCCACCGGCGTACTCACCGCCGACGGCGAGCTGGTGCCGGCGGACGTGGTGGTGCTCAACCCCGATCTGCCGGTCGCCTACCGGGACCTGCTCCCCGCCGCCCGCCAGCGGCGGCTCACCTACTCGCCGTCCTGCGTCGTCCTGCACGTCGGGTCCCGGCAGGGATATGCGAAGATCGCCCACCACAACATCCACTTCGGGCGCGCGTGGAAGGGCACCTTCGATGAGGTCATCCGCCGGGGCGAGCTGATGACCGACCCGTCGCTGCTGGTCACCAACCCGAGCCGGACCGACCCGTCGGTGGCCCCGCCGGACCGGCACACCTACTACGTGCTCGCCCCGGTGCCCAACCTCGACCGGGCCCCGTTCGAGTGGCGCGGCGACCTGACCCGGCGCTACGGCGACCAGCTGGTCGGCACCCTGGAGGAGCGCGGCTACGTCGGCTTCGGCGCCGGGGTCGAGGTGCTGCGGGCGATCACGCCCGCCGAGTGGGCGGAGCAGGGCATGGCCGCCGGGACCCCGTTCGCCGCCGCGCACAGCCTCTTCCAGACCGGTCCGTTCCGCCCCTCGAACCTGCACCGCGACCTGTCGAACGTGGTCTTCGTCGGTTCCGGCACCCAGCCCGGGGTCGGCGTGCCGATGGTGCTGATCTCCGGCAAGCTGGCCGCCGGCCGGATCACCGGGGAGGGCCGGTGAGCAGCCGCGAGGAGCACCTCGTCGAGCTGGTCGACGACGCCGGCCGGGCTCGTGGTGAGACCACCGTCGCGGCCGCGCACCAACCGCCGGGGCATCTGCACCGGGCCTTCTCGGTGCTGCTGGTGGACCCGGACGGTCAGGTGCTGCTCCAGCGGCGGGCAGCGGTCAAGACCCGGTTCCCGCTGCGCTGGGCCAACTCCTGCTGTGGCCACCCCCAACCGGGCGAACCGCTCGCCGAGGCGGCCAACCGGCGGCTGCGCGAGGAACTGGGCACCGGCCCCGTCGAGTTGACCGAGGTGGGCGTCTACGTCTACTACGCCGAGGACCCGGCCACCGGGCGGGTCGAGTTCGAGTACGACCACGTCCTGCGCGGCGAGTTCCGCCCCGCCGCCCCGCTGCTACCCGACCCGGACGAGGTGGCCGAGCTGCGCTGGGCTGACCCCGCCGCCCTGGAGGCCGAGCTCGACCGTGATCCCCGCTCATACGCACCCTGGCTGGGCGGGGTGGTGAACCGGCTGCTGCGCCCCTCGGAGCCGACGTCCGGCGTACCCGGCCCGGCGGTGACCCCGTCCGGATCGTCGGCGGATGACGCGGCGGAGCGGTCAGGTGGTCGATGAGGCACTGAGCGCGGGCGCGGTCGCACGTCGGCTGGGGGTCGCGGTCACCACGCTGCGCACCTGGCACCAGCGCTACGGGCTCGGTCCCAGTGAACACATCCCGGGCCACCACCGCCGGTACACGCCGGCCGACCTGGCCCGTCTCGAAATCATGCGACGGCTCACCGCCGAGGGGGTGAGCCCCGCCGAGGCGGCTCGTTGGGCCCGCCAGGCGCCCGATCCCACGCCCGCCGACGCCGTCGCCCGGAGCCGAATCCGCCCCCCGGGTCGCGACGGCGGCGGAACCATCCCGGTAGGCCGCGCCGGCCCGGCCGCCAGAGGACTGGCCCGGGCCGCCATGCGGCTGGACGCGGCGGCGATCAGCGAGACCATCGCGCAGGCCCTGGCCGTCGGCGGAGTGGTCGCGACCTGGGATCACTTGCTGCGCCCGGTCCTCGTCGGCATCGGTGACCGGCACGCCGCCACCGGCGGCCTGATCGAGGTGGAACACCTCGTCTCCCGCTGCGTGTCGGAGGCGTTCGCGGCGAGCAGCCGGGCCGCCGCGGCCAGCGGACCGGCCCGGATCCTGCTCTCCTGCGCCGATGAGGAGCAGCACAGCCTGCCGCTGGAAGCACTGGGCGCCGCGCTCGGCGAGGCCGGGCTCACCTACCGGATGCTCGGCGCCCGGGTGCCGGTGGCCGCCCTCGTCGAGGCGGTGACCCGGACCGGGCCGGCCGCCGTGGTGCTCTGGTCGCACACCCGGGCCACCGCGGACCCGGCTCAGCTCAGCGCGCTGCTCGCCGCACCCCGCCGCCCGCTGCTGGTCCTCGCTGCCGGCCCCGGCTGGCGGGCCGAGACTCTGCCCTCCGGGGTGGTGCGGCCGGCCGACCTGACCGAGGCGGTCTCGCTCGCCGTCGCGGTCCGTGACTCGCTGGACCAGGCGAGAGGGGCCTGACCGGGGCTGTCGGCCCTCAGCGGCGTCCACTAGCGTCGGGGCGTCCGCCTACCCCGACCCCCCGGGAGCGAACAGATGCAAGCCCGCGCCCTCCTGGCGTCCGCCCTCACCGTGGTGCTGGCCCTGGCCGGCTGTGCCCAGCCGGACGGCACCCTCGCACCCGTCGGCGCGCCGCAGCCGGTCGAGTCGACCATGCCGCCCACCCCGAAACCCACTCCGTCGCCACACCCCACCCTCGCCAAGCCGCCGAAGCCCATCCTGCGGCCCCTGCCGGCCAAGCTCCCGGCCGGCCTGCGGCGCAGCACCGGCGTACGCCCGGTGGCCCTGACCTTCGACGACGGGCCCAGCCCGGCCTGGACGCCCAAGGTGCTCAACCAACTGCGGGCGGCCCGGGTGACCGCCACCTTCTGCCTGGTCGGCCGTGAGGTGCAGCGCCACCCGGAGCTGGTCCGGCGCATCGTCCGGGAGGGGCACCAGCTCTGCAACCACAGCTGGCGGCACGACCTTGAGCTGGCTCGCCGGCCGGTTGCCGAGATCCGGGCCGACCTGTCCCGGACCAACAAGGCCATCCAGGCGGCTGCCCCGGGCGCGAAGGTTCCCTTCTACCGTCAGCCGGGCGGCCGGTGGACGCCGGAGGTGCTGGAGGTGGCGAAGGATCTCGGCATGCGGCCGCTGCACTGGAACGTCGACCCGCAGGACTGGGACAAGCCGACCGCTGCCACGATCACCAAGCGGGTCCACTCCGCCGCCCGTCCCGGCGCCGTCGTGCTGCTGCACGACGGCGGCGGCAACCGGGCCGCGACGCTCGCCGCCTGCCCGCACGTGATCGCCGACCTGAAGCGACGCTTCGGCGTCACCCGATTGCGCTAGACCGGCCCTGACCTGCGGTTATGCGTCGAACTGAGGCTCCGGCCATACCGGTTTTGTCGACCGACCACGCATCACGTATGCTTTCTAAGCCTCCGGCGGGGCCGGATGGGAGCAAGTCCGCTTGAAGTTGCGAATGTGCAATGATGGCGGGGCCGCCCTCATCGTCTAGCGGCCCAGGACGCCGCCCTTTCAAGGCGGTAGCACGGGTTCGAATCCCGTTGGGGGCACGACCGGCGCAAGCCGGAGCAACACAAGCTAGGTCCTGTGGAGCAGTTGGAGTGCTCGCCGCCCTGTCAAGGCGGAGGTCGCGGGTTCAAGTCCCGTCAGGACCGCAGCGCCGACGCCGCGCCCAGCGCGGCGTTCTGCGTATCGGAGCGTGCAACCCTGCCAGCGGCCCACCCTGTTGGCGGGTAGCATGAGCCGAGCGATACGGCCAGGTAGCTCAGTTGGTACGAGCGTCCGACTGAAAATCGGAAGGTCGGCGGTTCGACCCCGCCCCTGGCCACATAGCCTTTCGCCGGGCTACAGAAGCGCCGATCAGCGGAGACGCCGGTCGGCGCTTTGCTTACCACCCCGCCAGCCCGTCTGTCCGGTCTGACCATCGTTGACCCCGGAATCCCGCTGGTGGCCGACTCCTGTCGCACGTGGATTGCACGGACGAGCCGGCGCGGCCCGGTTGCGGGCCGCCTTGATGATTTGACCTTCCACGACCTGCGGCACACCGGGCAGACCCTCGCCGCGCAGACCGGCGCGACACTGGCGGATCTGATGAGCGACTCGGGCACTCGTCCATGGCGGCGGCCCGGCGGTACCTACACGCCGTCGACGGCCGTGATCGTGAGAGCGCTAAAGCCCTGTCAGAACTCGCGGCGCACGGTGATGTCGCACCGCTGCCCCGGCACATTCACCATGCGCAGCTAGCGACGGAGCAGCGAAAACACTCCCGCCGCCGTCAGCACCAACAGCAGTGAACCCGCGAACAGGGCGCGTCCAAGCGGAAGGGGCATGGAGATGAAGAACGGTGCCTGCTGGACCAGAAAGCCCGCACCGATCATGGCCTGGGCCATGCCCACCCGCACGGGCTGGGACCGCTCTCCCGGCTTCAGGCGTGCGAGCCGAACCCAGGCTGCGGGAAACCGTCGTGACACGGCCACACGCACCCCGAGTACAACCGAGCCCAGGCTGAGGACCACGACCCCCACGCGCAAGGCGATCGTGCCCGGGTCCTCGTCATACAGGCTCATGCGCCCATCATCGGAGGGGCGTCAAGCGCGCAATTGCAGGACAGATCGCACGGCAGCCTCCGCCAACTTCCTGCCCTGGCATGGCCACCGTCGACGGCCCGATCGTGAGCCTCAGTTCGGAGCTGTAAACACTTAGCCCTTGCGCTAAGTGTCGGGCCGAGGCAATACTTAGCCACATGGCACAGTATGCGGCGGAGCTCGACGGCGTGTTCGTCGCGCTCGCCGATCCGACTCGGCGCGCTGTCGTCCGTCGCCTCGGTCGCGGGCCCACGAGCGTCGGCGATCTCGCGCGCGAGTTCCCGATGACCCTTCCCTCGTTCATGAAGCACGTGCGGACGCTCGAGTCGACCGGGCTGATCCGCACCGTGAAGTCGGGCCGGGTGCGCACCTGCGTGCTCAACCACGAGCGCCTCGTCCTTGTCGACGACTGGCTCGCGGAGCAGCGCCGGATCTGGGATGAACGCACCGACCGCCTGGAGCAGTTCGTCACCAATCTCAAGGAGAACCAGCAATGAACCCGGACCTCGACCTCAGCCTGGAGCGGGTCATCCGCGCCCCTCGGACAACCGTGTGGAGCGCGTGGACTGACGCGTTCCGCCTCGAACAGTGGTGGGTGCCCGCTCCGGCCGTGTGTCGTGTCGACCGCCTGGAGGTTCGGCCGGGCGGCGCGTTCGTGACGCGGCTGAGCGACGACGGAACCACGTTCGTTCCGCACGTCAACGCGTGCTTCCTCATCGTCGACGATCTCGAGCGCATCGTGTTCACGAACGCCATCGACAGCGAGTGGCGACCCACGAGCCCGGCGCCGGTGCTGATGACCGCCGAGATCACGCTGAACGATCATCCAGAGGGCACGCGATACCAGGTCGTCGTCCGCCACGGCGATCCCGCCGCTCGCGCTCGTCACGAGGAGGTCGGCTTCTCCGAAGGCTGGACGTCGGTCACGGAACAGCTCGCTGGGCTCGCCGAGAGCGCGGCCCTACGATGAAGATCGCCCTAACGGAGTTCATCACGCTCGATGGGGTCAGTCAGGGGCCAGGCTCGGCCACCGAGGACACGAGCGACGGCTTCGCGAGAGGCGGCTGGCTGGTCCCCTACATGGACCAACTGTTCATCCAGCGCGCCTCTGATTGGCTCGACCTCGCCGACGGCCTGCTGCTCGGGCGCCGGACGTACGAGGCGTTCGCGCGCGACTGGCCGCAGATCACCGCGCCGGACGATCCCTTCACCGGGCGGATGAATTCGCTGCCTAAGTACGTCGTGTCGAACACTCTCACCGCGGGGAGCTGGAACCCCACGACCGTGCTGCGGGGCGACCCGGTCCAGACGGTCAGGGCACTGAAGGCGCAGCCGGGGCGGGAACTCCAGATCCACGGGAGCGCATTTCTGGGCAACTCGCTGCTGTCGGCGGGCTTGGTCGACACACTGCGGCTCGTCGTCGCCCCTACGGTCATCGGGTCCGGGCGCCGACTGCTCGCCCACCCGAGCGAGTCTGTCGGCCTCCGGCTGCTGCATCAGGAGGTGACGGCGAAGGGTCTACTGCTCCTCGAATACGAGACCGTCGGCGACGCACCCAGCGGAGAATACGAGGGGGTCGCCGCCTTCGCGTAGACGCGCTTCCAAGTATCTGACCACGTCCTGCTGCACGCTGGCCGTACATCTGCCGTCCCCGGGAAGGACCGGGCCTCTGGAAGGCATGATCCTGACGCCGAGGGATCAGAGCGGCTGGACGATCTGGATCGGGTTGCCGTCAGGGTCGGCGGTCCATGCGATCAGCAGGCGACCGAGCCATTCGTGGGGGGACGCCAGCGCGGGAGCCCCGCTCTCGGTGACCTGGGCGTACGCGGCGGCCGTGTCATCGGTCCACAGGATCACGGCGGCCCGCTGCCCCTCGGGCACCGGGTCGAGGCCGTGGTCATCACGGGTGGAAGCGACCGACGCGATGCCGATCTTGTAGCCGTCGAGCACGAGATCGACGTGAATCGGCTCGCCCTCGGTCGGGACCCGGAACGTCTCGGTGAACCCGAGACGCGAGTAGAACCCGACGGCGCGCGGAACGTCCGCACTGAAGAGGATGATCTGCGGCGTACGGAACATCGACACGGCCGGACGTTATCAGCGCTCCCGCGTCACCGCAGTGGAGGCGAGTCGCCGGGCTGAGCGCCGTCAGCCGTCCCGGTGCCCTTGCTGACGGTGCTGCGCCATGCCGCCCTGGATCGCCTCCCACACGCTGCGCCCGGCCTGCCGCAGGGTCTCCCCCGCCTGCTCGGCGAGCTGCGCCGCACTCTGTGCGGCGGCCTGCGCCCCACCTGAGACGCCACCGGCACCGTCCTGACCGCCGCCGCCACCTCCCGACGGTCCGGGACCGGGGGCCGCCGATCCGCCGCTCTGGTCGCGGGCCTGCCGCTCAGGTCCCGCCCCCTCGGCACCCTGCCGCTGAGCCCCCTGCCCCTCGGGTCCCTGGCCGGCACGCCCCTGGCCGGCAGGCCCCGGGCCCTGCGGCCCCTGCCGCTCAGGTGGGCGGCCCTCCGGGCAGCGTCCGCCCGGACCGGCGGGCTCGGCGCGGCCCGGCTCGCCCAAGCCGGGACGGCTGGGGCCCGGTCGGGGCCGGTCGGCGGCCGCGCCGCCCTGCCGGCCCTGGTCGAGTACGTCGCCGGAGCGCTGCGCCGACCCGGTGACCTCGGCCGCCCCCGAGGCCAACTGCTGGGCGCTGCGGTTGACGTCGTCGATCGCCACGCCGGCCGTCCGGGAGATGGCGTCGATGATCTGCGGGTTGTTGTCGATCGTGTCCAGCGCCCGGCCGAGAATGGCCACCAGTTGCTCCAGCCGCACCCGCAGCTGCGCCTCGGCGTGCACCCCGTTGATGTCCAGCTCCACGCCCTGCAGGTGCACCCGTACGCCGGCGTCGAGCTGAAGCAGGTTGGCCAGCCGGGCCCGCAGGGACAGATCGGCGTCCAGCCCGTCCACGGCCAGCCGGATCGAGTCGACCGAGACCTTCGGAATGTCGAGCAGGACGTCCGGATCCCCACCGCCGTCGGCCCGGCCCGGCTCCCGCTGCTGCGCGCTCTCGCTCATGCTCTCCCGCTCCGCCGCACTCTCGCCCGGCTCGTCCGGGCCGTCCGGCGCGCTTACCCGCTTTCCCGCGGGGCATCCCGTCCGTGACGGACCGGCGACCGACTGTCCGGAACCGGGCACTTCGCGAAGCTGCACACCCGAGCATGAGCCGGTATGGTCCGGGCCTATGGGACAGGGGATGACTGATCCGGCCGACATCCGGCAGGACCTGGAACGGTTCTCCTTACGGTGCACCCTCCTCGTCCCGGGTCCCGCCGAGCACGCGTTCGCGGTTTTCACCGACGACCTGGCCGAGTGGTGGGTCACCGAATACACCTGGTCCGGCCCGGAGGCCCTGGCCGAGCTGGGCATGGAGCCGCGGGCCGGCGGCATGCTCTACGAGATCGGCCCGTACAACTTCCGCGCCGACTGGGGCCGGGTGCTCACCTGGGATCCCCCGCGACGGCTGGTCTTCGTCTGGCAGCTCGGCCCGGACCGGGTGCCGGTGCCGGACCCGGCCCGGGCGAGTGAGGTGGAGGTGCTGTTCCTCCCCGACGGCCCCGAGCGGACCCGGGTCGAGCTGGAGCACCGCCACTTCGACCGGCACGGCGAAGCGGCCGAGGGATACCGCAAGGCGCTCACCGCCGGCTGGCACGAGCTGCTCACCCGCTACCTCGCCACGGTGTCGCGCCGCGACCCCACCACCCCCGCCTGACCGACAGCCCTCACTCCGGCAGGTCAGCGCCCGAGTTGTCGTTCGGTGGCCGAGCCGCCGAGGTCCCGGCCGCCCAGGTCCGCGCGGCGTCCCGCCTCCGCCCCGGGCCCGAAGCCGGTGCCGGCCAGCCGGCGTGGCGGCGCGGTGCGCAGCCGGGGGTACTGCTCGGCGAGTCGTCGCTGCACCCGGTCGGAGCGGTCGGCCAGCACGAGCGCCACCGACGGTGTGCCCGAGCCACTGGCCGCCGCCGTCTCGGCCATCCAGAGCCGTCCCCCGATCACCTGCGCGAACCCGGCGAGCCAGGACCGGCGGAAGGCGGCCGGATGCTCGCCGGCCGGCACCGCCGTGCCGGCCAGGCCGTGCGCCGCCTGCACGAGCAGCGACGTGAAGAGCAGGTCGACCCGTTCCAGGTCGCTGGCGAAGCCGAACAGGTGCAGCGCGAACCCGTTGCCCTGCCGACGGCGTACGCAGCGGCAGCGCAACGGTTCGGCGACCGCGGCGAGCAGGCCGACCTTGTCCCGGGCGTACGGGGCGACGATGTCCACCACGCGGTCGCCGACCGGGTCGGTGGTCGGGTCCCGGGCGGCGAGCAGCGCCCGGTCCACGCCGTAGCGGGCGATCAACTCGGTCGCCTTGGCGGTGAACGCGGCGGACTCCGCGGGCGTGCAGGCCTGGTCCTCGGCCTGGGCCAGCAGCTTGCGCACCTTGCTGAGCATCGCCTCGGACATGCCCCCAGAGCTATCACATCCACCGTCCGGCACGGGGCCGCGCCGGCATCGATCGATACGTATCATCGTCACGATCAGCTCCACCATCCGATACGGATGGTCAGACCAACTGTTCCGGAGGCATGCATGTCATCCCCGAGCGCCCGACTGCTCGCCACCGCCACGGCCGCCGCGCTGTTCTCGATCGGCGCGCCCGCCGGGGCCGCGCAGGCCGCCCTCGCCCCCGCCCCCGCCCCCGAGGTGAACCTCTACGCCCCGCTCGCCACCTGTTACGGCGGGGCCGTCCGCTCCTACTTCCAGACCGGCGGCTACGGCGGTCAGGCCGGCACGTACCGCACCACGAGCCGCTGCGGCGACATCAACGTACGCAACGCCAGCGCGTACGGCACCGAGGCGTGCGTGATATTCGTCGACAAGACGGGTGCCTGCAACTACTGGACCTACCTGCCGGCCAACTCAGGCTGGACCGTGGTGGCGACCAACGTCCGCGACGGGGTCAACTTCCGGGTCCGCTTCGACAACCTGCGCTACGAGTACGAGCCGCTGGTCGCTTACCACGCGTTCTGAGCGACCCACCCGTCGCGACGTCCGGCCCCGGCGGGCGTCGCGACGGGGCGACACCGTCAGGCGGCCCTGCTGCGCAGGGTGGCGATCGTCGACCCGGCGAGGGTGAGCAGGCAGTCGGGGAGCAGCCCGTCGGCCTCCGCCGCGCCGAACAGCGCCTCCCCGGTCGGCACATCCCGGTTCGCGTACGCGCTGACGAAGCGTGCGACCCACCGGGTGTCGTAATCCGCCTGGTCGATCCCCGGGAAGTCCAGGGCGCAGCCGCTACCGGGCGGCGCGTCACCGAGCATCGTCGCGGCCAGGCACCAGGCGACCCCGTAGGCGCCGCTCAGGCCGGCGCGTTCGACGACCGCGTCGAATGTCCCCACCACCGCGTCGCCATCCCCTGCGAGCGCCGAGCGGAGCACGGCGGCCGCGTCATCGAACGTCTGCTGTGGTAGGTCCGTCACTCAGCGCACAGTAGGAGAGGCGGTCAAGGGCCCCGCCGACCGTCACTCTCCGTGTTCAAGGCGGGCGACCTGCGCATTACGCCACCTCCACAGTCCCGCCGCCGGCCCGGGCACGCTAATGTGCGCAGCGGACCTTCGCCGGAGGAAGGACGACCATGCTCGTATCACGCCGCTCGCGGGTGGCCTCACTGGCCGCCTGCGCGACGATCCTGCTTGCCACAAGCGCCTGTGGGAATGACAAGGCCGAGGAGAAAAGCGCCCAACAGGTGCGCCTCTATGGCACGGACGGCAACATGCTCAACTCCTACCCTGCGGAGTTGAAGGAACGTGCCAATCTCGTCGATGGGATGAAGGGAACGACGCCGCTCACCCCGCTACCGGAGGACTTCAAGAGCCGGCTACGGTCCGTCGATCCGGCGCTGACGGACTACCTCTACTCCGCCGAGACGTACGACGCGGTCGTGATCGGGGTGCTCGCCGCCCAACTGGCCGGGAGCACCGACCCGGCGGCCATCGCGAAGCAGATCGTCGGCGTGACCAACAACGGTCAACGCTGCGAGGACCCGGTGACCTGCCTGGCGCTGGCCCGCGCCGGGCGCGACATCGAGTACCGCAGCGTGTCGCTGACCCGGGCGGGCTTCACCGACAAGGGCGAGCCGGCCACCGCGAGCTACGCGACGCTGACCTTCGACGGGCAGCAGATCAACGACGGCAAGACCGAGTTCGTCGGGGCGGGCACCGAGTCGGCGGCGAGCACCAAGACGCCGCCGAAGCCGAAGAAGCAGCCCTCGGGAAAGAACCCCGACCAGGAGCCGCTGATTCTGGGCGGCCTGCTGCCGAAGACCGGTGACCTGGCGCTCTCCTACGCGCCGATGGCGGCCGGCGCGGCGCTGGCGATCAGAGAGGTCAACGCCGCTGGCGGCGCGCTGGGCAAGCCGGTGACCTGGGTGGACGGCGACGACGGCACCAACCCGGCGGTGGCCAAGGCGACCGTGGCCAAGCACGTGGCGGACGGCGTCAGCCTGATCATCGGCGCCGGCGCATCCGGTATCTCCCGGGCGGTGCTGCCGGACGTGGTGAAGGCCGGAATGATCCTCTTCTCGCCGTGCAACACCGACGCCGGCCTGACCGACGTGGAGGACAATGGCCTCTACTTCCGGACCGCCCCGCCGGACAGCCTCCAGGGCCGGGCGCTGGCCGACGTGATCCTCCGCGACGGGTCGCAGAAGATCGTCATCGTCGCCCGCAAGGACTCCTACGGCGAGGGCCTCCAGGCCACCGCCCGCGACGAGCTGCAGAAGGCCGGCATCGCCGAAGACCGCATCAAGCTGCTCACCTATGAGCCGCCGGCCGATGCCAAGGCTCCTCCGGTCGACTTCACCGGTGGTGCGAAGGAGATCAAGGACTTCGGCGCGGACGCCGTGCTGGTCATCGGCTTCGGCGAATCCGCCCAGGTGATCCGGGCGCTCGCCGACAGCGGAGTGCAGATCCGGCACTGAGCACCGACCGCGGACCTCGACGGCCGCACCGGCATCCCGCCGGTGCGGCCGTTCCCGTCCGGGGGGTCAACGGGGCCGGCGGCGCTCCAGAAACTCGGTCATCCGGCGGTGCTTCTCCTCGTCCTCGAAGAGCACCGCCTGGCTGACCAGGTCGAGCTGCGGGTGCGCGGCGGCCGGCGCGTCCACCGCCAGCTTGGTCAGCCGCAGCGCCAGCGACGAGCCCTGGGCCATCTCGTCCAGCAGCCCGTGCGCCACCGCCAGCAGGTCACCGGGCTCGTCCACCACCCGGTTCACCAGACCGATCCGCAGCGCCTCCGTGGCATCCACGCGCCGGCCGGTGAAGAGCAGCTCCTTGGCCCGGGCCTCGCCGATGAGCGCGGGCAGCCGGTGGGTCGCGCCGGCGCCGGCCAGGATTCCCAGCCGGACCTCCGGCTGGCCGAAGACGGCCCGCGCGGTGCACACCCGCAGATCGCAGGCGTACGCCAGTTCCGCGCCACCGCCCAGCGCCGGACCGTCCACGGCCGCCACGCTCGGCATCGGCAGCGCCCTGATCCGGGCGAAGGCGGCCGAGTTGATCGCGGCCAGGGCGTCCGTACGGCCCCGCTCGCGGAGCTGACCGATGTCGGCGCCACCGGCGAAGATGCCCGCCGCGCCCCCCGTGAGCAGCAGCAGCCGGGGGTGCGCCTCCAACTCGGCACAGACCTGGTGCAGCTCGGTGATCAGGTCGGCGTCGATGGCGTTGCGCTTCTCCGGCCGGTCCAGGGTGACCACCAGCCGGTCCGGCCGCTCCTCGATCCGCAGTCCCCCGCTCACTGCTTGGCACCGCCGTCCCACCGGTAGAAACCGTGCCCGGACTTCTTGCCCAGCCGTCCGGCGGCCACCATCTCGACCAGCAACGGCGGCGGCGCGAAGCGATCCCCGTACGCGGCCTGGAGGGTGCGGGCGATGTCCAGCCGCACATCCAGGCCGACGAGGTCGGTCAGCTCCAGCGGCCCGACCGGGTGCCGGTAGCCCAGCACCATCGCCTTGTCGATGTCGGCCGGGCTGGCCACCCCGTCGGCGACCATCCGGATCGCCTCCAGGCCGAGGGTGACCCCGAGCCGCGAGGTGGCGAAGCCCGGCAGGTCGCGTACCACGACGGGGTCCTTGCCCAGCCGGGCGGCGAGCGCGACGGCCGCGGCGGTGGTCTCCTCGGCGGTGGCCGGGCCGACCACGATCTCCAGCAGCGCCATCGCCCAGACCGGGTTGAAGAAGTGCAGACCGAGGAAACGCTCGGGCCGGTCCAGACCGGCGGCCAGGTCACCGATGGCGATGCTGGAGGTGTTGCTGGCCAGCAGCGCCGGGTGCAGCGCGGCGGCGTCACGCAGCACCGCCCGCTTCAGGTCGAGCCGCTCCGGCACCGCCTCCACGATCACCTCGGGCGCGGGGGCGACCTCGGCGAGAGTCGGACGCAGCGTCACCCGCTGACGGTTCGCCGCGGCTTGGTCGGCGTCCAGTTTCCCGCGCTGCACGGCCCGCTCCCACAGCTCGGCGAGCCGGTTCAGCGCGGTCGCGCCCCGGTCGGGGTCCACCTCGACCAGCTCGACGGCGTGCCCGGCGCCGGCCGCCACGTACGCGATGCCGAGCCCCATCGTGCCCGCACCGACGACCACGAAACGATCGCTCATCACGCCTCCCTGTCCCGCCCGGCGGCGCGCGGGGTCCCCGCCACGCCGGCCCGGGTGATCCGCCTGGTCCGCTCGCTCATGGTGCGACCCTATTCAGCACGTGGAGCCGGCCCATGCGTGGGGGAGCGTGGGATCGGGTACAGACGGCCCGTCAACCGAGGGAAGGACCAGTCGACATGAGCCAGGCACCGGAGAGCGTCACCGACCCGGGCAGCACCGACGGGGAGACCGTGGAGACCCGGGGAGACGAGCGGGTCGACCTGCTGCGCGCCGACACGAACAACGACGGCCAAACGGACGTGTGGGTGGTGGACACCGACGGCGACGGCAAGGCCGACCTGTTCCAGTTCGACACCGACGGTGACGGCAAGGTGGACATCACCATGGTCGACATCGACGAGGACGGTACCCCCGACGAGGTGGTCGATGGCGACGGCGGCCTCCCGCCCGAGCAGCTCCCCCCGACCGTCCAGGTCTGAGCCGTAAGGAAGGGCCCCTTGTTATCGCCTGGCGATAACAAGGGGCCCTTCCTAACACTGGGCGGGCGTGCCGGGCGGTCAGTTGGCGAGGCGCAGGGTGGCCAGGTAGTACGGGGCGTCCCGGTCGTCCACATCGGTCAGCCGCCAGGCGCTGCCCCGCACCAGCTCGGCGAACTCGTCGGCCGAGCAGACCAGGTAGTCGAACCACTCGGTGCCCAGCTCCCGGTAGCGCAGGCGGAGCCGGAGCTGGCCGCCGAGCCTGCCCCGGCGGCGGTTGCGCTCGTGGTAGCCGGTGTGCAGCGGGTCGCGGGTGCCGTACGGGTCGGTGCCGTGCGCGATGATCTGCGCCCCCGGCCGGGCCAGCGCGGCGAGAGCGGCCAGGAACTGCGGTGCCCGCTCCCGCCCCTCGAACAGCCCCAGGTTGTTGCCGAGGAGCAGGAACGTGTCGTACCGCTGGCCGTCGGCGACGTGCGTGTCCACGGTGCCGTGCACCAGCCGTTGGACCCCGCGGCGCCGGCTCACCGTCAGCGCACCCGCCGAGGTGTCCAGCCCGGTGACCGGTACGCCGCGCTCCTGCAGCAGCAGCGCGATCCGGCCGGCACCGGTGCCGATGTCCAGCGTCTCGCCCCGGACCCGGTCCACCGCCCGGTGGTCGTACGGCTGCCAGTCCGCTGGCCCGTCCAGGTAGTGCGCGGCCGGCGCACCGTTGATCAACCCGTCGTCCCGCTCGATGATCTCGATGACCGGCCGGGGCAGCCGCCCGCCGACCAGCGGTCGGGGGCCCACCCCGGTGGCCACGGCGAGCGTGTCCCGCAACAGTTCGCCGATCACGTCACCGACTTTAGGCTCCCCCGTCATGACGTCACGCTATCCGGCCACTCAGCGGCCCGCAGCGGCCGTATCCTGGCGGCGTGACCATGCTGGACCGGCTGTCGGTTGAGAAGTACATCCTGCTCACGACCTTCCGCAAGGACGGTCGGGCGGTGCCGACGCCCGTCTGGTCGGTCCGTGACGGCGAGACATTGGCGGTCTGGACCCGGGCCGACTCCGGCAAGGTCAAGCGGATCCGCCGCAACGGCGACGTGACCGTGGCGCCGTGCGACGTGCGGGGTCGGCCGCACGGGGCGGAGGTGACCGCCCACGCGACGATCTGCGACGGCGGCGACACCGGCCGGATACGCGACCTGCTCAAGCACAAGTACCGGCTGATCGGTCGACTGAGCCTGCTCGGCAGCCGGCTGCGCCGGGGTGAGGGTGGCACGGTCGGCATCCGGGTGACGCTGGCCGAGGAAAAGGGCTGAGGCCGGCCGGGCATGGAAAGGGGCGGTGGATCGCGATCCACCGCCCCTTTCCCGGAAAACTACTGCCGGCTCAGTCGCCCTGCCGCTGCTGCGGGATCTGGCCCTGCAACAGCGCCCTGACCTCCGACTCGCGGTATCGACGGTGACCACCCAGCGTGCGGATGGCGCTGAGCTTGCCAGCCTTGGCCCACCGGGTCACCGTCTTCGGGTCGACACGGAACATCGACGCCACCTCGGCCGGCGTGAGTAGCGGCTCTGGTTCGTGCGTTCGCGATGCCATCGGTCACTCCTCCACATGTATAGACATCGGCCGGGGTCCCGCCGGCCGACGCGTCTCCCATGGTCCGGCTAGTCCCCGATGTCCGACATGGGCCGAACGGATGAAGGTCCCTAGACGGACGGATGAACCATGCCCGATTTTTACGACTTTTACACGGAAGAAAGTACCTTATTCGGACTCATGATCACGGTTCGTGATGCGTCAACTACGAGCGCACCTCGCCTTGGGAGCGCTGTGCGGGTGATTTGCCTCAGTTGCACCGCTCCAGCAGCTGCACCGCGCGCCACCGTGCCACCAGCTTGTCGTACGCGGCGGACGCCTCGTCGGCCTCACCACGGGACAACCCGGCGAGACCGCCGGCGACCAGCTCAGGGGAATCGTCCGCGGCCAGCGTCTCATCGGAGAGCAGGTCGACCAGACCGCCGTAGTCCAGCTCCACCACCGAGCGCGGGTGGAACTCCTCCAGCCAGCGGGCCGCCTCCTCCACCGCCTCCGTGATCGGCGCCTCGCCCACCGACTTGCGCAGCACCGAGAGCGCCCGCGACGAACGGCGGCGGGCCTTGGATATCTCGGTGCGGTAGCGCAGCGCGCGGCGGCCCGGCTGGGTGACCAGGTCCCGCTCCGCAGGGTCGAAGAGCACGAACCAGCGCAGCGGCACGCCCCAGGTGGCGATCTGCTCGTGCACCCGGGGCACCCCGTGCTCCAGCACCCGGGCGCCGCTGCGCCAGTCGTCCACGACCGCTCTGGCCTGCCCGGCCAGCACCTGCGGCACGAAGGCGTCGGCGAGCACCGAGGGCACCCCGTCCCGGGCGCTGAGCGCCGCCTCGGCGACCCGGATCCGCAGGTTCCATGGGCAGACCAGCAGGCTGTCGTCCGTCTCCAGGACGTACGCCTCGTCCGGCGGGTCCGGCAACCGCGTCCAGCCCGCACCCAGTGCCTCGATCACCGCCGTCCGCTGCCGGCCGGGGCCCTCCACCGGGGCCACCGCCCGCCCCTCGGAGACGTAGCGACGCCAGTAACTCTGGCGGTCCCGGTCGAAGGCGGTCAGCGGTTCGTACACGCGCAGGTAAGAAGCGAAGAGCGACGGCACGGCGCGATCCTCCCACGAACCGCACCCCTACGCGGTCAGCGGCCGGACCACGCGCGCCGCAACGTGAGACGGCGGCGGCGCGTCGGGCGACGCCACGGCGGCCGATACTAGGCTCGACCACACCGGCAGCATCCCCGCCGGGGTCCACCAGGTCCGCGTCCCACAAGGGCGCACACCACTCCAGGAGCAAGCCATGGGCGTATTCGCGAGCACCGACGACCCGGTATCGACCGGTCACGAACAGATCGTGTTCTGCCAGGACAAGCAGAGCGGCCTGAAGGCGATCATCGGGATCTACTCCACCGCGCTGGGGCCGGCGCTGGGCGGCACCCGCTTCTACCCGTACGCCAACGAGGACGCGGCGCTCGCCGACGTGCTCGACCTGTCCCGCGGGATGGCGTACAAGAACGCTCTCGCCGGGCTTGACCTGGGCGGCGGCAAGGCGGTCATCTGGGGCGACCCCGAGCAGATCAAGAGCGAGGCGCTGCTGCGCGCCTACGGCCGCTTCGTGGAGTCGCTGGCCGGCCGCTACTACACCGCCTGCGACGTCGGCACGTACGTGGCGGACATGGACATCGTGGCCCGGGAGACCAGCTACGTGACCGGCCGCAGCGTGGAGCACGGCGGTGCGGGCGACTCCTCGATCCTGACCGCCTGGGGCGTCTTCCAGGGCATGCGGGCCGCCGCCGAGCACGTGTGGGGCACCCCGAGCCTGCACGGCCGCCGGGTGGGCGTGGCCGGCCTGGGCAAGGTCGGCAAGTACCTGACCGGGCACCTGCTGGAGGACGGCGCCGAGGTGGTGGCCACCGACGTCAACCCCAAGGCGCTGGAGTGGGCACGCACCAACCACCCGCAGATCACCCTGGTGGACGACGCCGCCGCGCTGGTCGCCGCCGACATCGACGTCTACGCCCCGTGCGCGCTGGGTGGCGCGCTGAACGACGAGACCGTGCCGGCGCTGCGGGCCAAGGTTGTCACCGGGGCCGCGAACAACCAGCTCGCCCACCCGGGCATCGAGAAGCTGCTCGCCGACCGGGGCATCCTGTACGCGCCGGACTACGTGGTCAACGCTGGCGGCGTGATCCAGGTGGCGGACGAGATCGAGGGCTTCAACTTCGACCGGGCGAAGCTGCGCGCCACCCGGATCTACGACACCACCCGTCAGATCCTGCACCTGGCCGATGCCGAGGGCGTGCCGCCGGCGGTGGCCGCGGACCGGCTGGCGGAGCGGCGGATGGCCGAGGTCGGCCGGCTGCGCACGATCCACCTGCGCTGAGCGTTCCCGGAGGCGGACCGACCGGATCCGCCTCCGGGCCCCGCGCCGGTCCGCGATCGGTAGGCTGGGGTCGGGTCAACTTCAGGGTGTTTGTCCGGTGTCACGGGTGCTCTCCGCTCCGCTCCTTACCAGGTACACTGGGTGACGGCCGGTTCGCCGCGACTCGCAGAGCCGGCTGACGGTAACCCGAGGTGCCGAACGATGGCATCCCCATGTACCGTAAGAGCCACGAGAGATGCCTGACGTCATCGGGGCCCGCCTTCGGGCTGCCCCGCATTCTGTGCGAGGGGGTCGAGCCATGGGGCGCGGCCGTGCTAAGGCCAAGCAGACGAAGGTGGCCCGGGAGTTGAAGTACCACTCCCCGAACACCGACCTCACCGCCTTGCAGCGTGAACTGGCGGGTGCTGGTAAGTCTGAGCACCACTTCGACGACGACTCTAAAGAGTTCGTCGACGACGATGATGAGGATCACGCGGACGACGACCCGGATCCCTGGATCCGTCCGACCCGCTGACCTCTCGACGTAGCTGAGCACGCGGTGACCCCCGCGTGCTCACGCATGTGCCCGTCGGGAGCGACACCGGTGCCGACGATCAGGGGCCTGTCCTGGCCGGAGACCACTCCGGCCGGCCGACAGGCCCCTGATCGCGGTCACCGTCAGCGCGGGCGGTTGTTCCAGTTGTAGAAGGTCGGGATGTTCTCGAAGTGGTTCCAGGCGCAGACGGCGCTGGTGCCGCCTCCGCCCGGCACCTCCGCCCGCAGCCGTCGCGCGTCCTCGGCCTCCTGCAGGAGCGCGACGAGCCCTGGGGCCGCGTCCCGCACCCGCTCGGCGACGCCGTCCGGAGCGTCATCCGCTCCGCGCTCAGGGCGCCGGTGACTGGTGGTCTCGGGCATGCTCCAACACTCCCTCCAATAGGCGGATCTTGCTGTTGCGGCAGTGCTCGGTCTCCGTGCCGTCGAACCGCCCCAACTCGAAGTAGCGGTTGGCGGCATGACCGCCGCCGCAGAACCCGAAGTACGAGCAGGAGGCCCGACACGCCTCCACCCCGGCCAGGAACTCGCCCACCCACGGGGTCGCCCCGGCGCCGGTGAGAATCTCGGCCAGCGGGGTGGTCAGCACGTTACCGCTGCTGAAGTCGCCGTAGCGGGGGTCGGTGAAGCCGGCGAGTTCCGGGGAGAGCACGGTCACCGAACCGTCGTGCCCGATGGTCGGGATCGGGTCCAACCGGCGGGGCAGCACCGCGTCCGCCGAGTCATCGAGCACCGCCGCCGCGTAGCGCAGTGACCACTCGATCTCGCGCAGGTGGATCCGCGGCTCCCGGCGCCAGACCGCCACCAGCTCCGCCCAGAACGCGGTCACCGCCGCCCGGTCGTGGCGGTTGTCCCGGGTGTTGACCCCCTCGGTCTCCTCGATGTTGATGCCCAGCACGTCACAGCCCAGGCCGAGGAAGTAGTCGTACAGCTCGGCGGCGAGCCCCGGCTCCGGCCGGGACACCACGGCCAGCGCGGAGAAGGGCAGGCCGTGTCGGCGCAACGCGTCCACCCCGCGCAGAATCCGGTCGTACGCGGGCTGACCACCCCGGTTGACCCGGTCGCCGTTGCGCTCCCGGGGCCCGTCAACGCTCACGCTCACCCGCACGTCATGCTCCGCGAAGAAGGCGCACCAGTCATCGTCGATCAGCGTGGCGTTGGTCTGCACGTGGTGCTCGACCTCTGGCCCGAACGGCGCGATCAGGTCGCCCAACCATTCCCGGCCGGCCGCCAGCGGCTCTCCGCCGTGCCAGACCACGGAGAAGCGGCCGGCCGCCGCCCACGGGTTGACCACCGCCGCCACCGCCTCGGCCACCGACACCGGCATCCGCCGGTCGGCGGCCCGGAAGGGCAGGTAGCAGTACGCGCAGTCGAGGTTGCAGAGGGTGGTGGGCTGCATGACGACGTACGACGGGACCGTGGCCAGGCCACGCATCCCGCTGAACGACCGTCCCCGAGCAGCCATCGCCCTCCTCCACCTAGCCTGAGGGGTGCCCTTCAGGCTAGGCGGCGTTGGCCACTCGGGTGAAGCCCTGATCAGGTGCCCGTACGATCACCAGAGCGTGATCAGCCGCGGGTGTGCTGGCCAACCATCTGCACCTTGCCGGTGCCCTCGATGATCTCGCCGGCCTGCCACGCCTCGACCCCACGGCCGGTCAGCGTGGCCAGCGCCCGGTCGGCGTCCTCGGCCGAGACGATCGCGAACATGCCGACACCCATGTTGAAGGTCGACTCCATCTCCGGGTCGTCGATCCGGCCCTTCGACTGGATCAGGTCGAAGACCGGCTGCGGCTTCCAGGTGGACCGGTTGACCACCGCGTCGACGTGCTCCGGCAGCACCCGGACCAGGTTGCCGGGGATGCCACCACCGGTGACGTGGGCCAGCGCCCGCACCTCGGCCTCGGCGATCAGCTTGAGGCAGTCCTTGGCGTAGATCTTGGTCGGGGTGAGCAGCTCCTCACCCAGGGTCCGCTGCCGGCCGAAGTCGTCGATCACGATGTCCAGCCGCATCCGGGCCGCGCCGAGCAGCACGTGACGGACCAGCGAGTAGCCGTTGGAGTGCAGGCCGGAGGAGCGCATGGCGATCACCACGTCACCCACCTCGACCCGATCCGGGCTGAGGATGTCGCTCTCCTCGACCACGCCGACGCCGGTCGCCGAGATGTCGTACTCGTCCGGGCGGAGCACACCCGGGTGCTCCGCGGTCTCCCCGCCCAGCAGCGCGCAGCCGGCGTACCGGCAGCCGTCGGCGATGCCCGCGCCGATCTCGGCGACCTTGTCCGGGACAACCTCGCCGGTGGCGATGTAGTCGAGCAGGAAGAGCGGCTCGGCACCGCAGGCCACCAGGTCGTCGACGACCATCGCGACCAGGTCGATGCCGACCGTGTCGTGGATGTCCATCTGTTGGGCGATCACCAGCTTGGTGCCCACACCGTCCGTGGAGGAGGCCAGGATCGGGTTCTTGTACTTCGTCGTGTCCAGACGGAACAGGCCCGCGAAGCCGCCGAGGTCGCCCAGTACCTCGGGGCGACGGGTCTGGCGCACCTTCGACTTGAGCAGTTCCACCGCGCGGTCGCCCGCGTCGATGGAGACACCGGCGTCGGCGTACGAGACCGAGCGTTTGCGCGCCTGACGGCTGGCGCCGGCCGTCCAGAGCTGGCGGTCGCCGCCGGCGCCGGTCGGGCTGCTTCCTGCGCCGCTGCGCTCGGACACGTGCGTCACGGTTCTCCCCTTTGTGGTTCTCGGTGCCGCGCCGGCGGTGGCCGGGCCGCGCCAGTTTGGTGCTACGGGCGGTTTGCGGTCACGCCACCTGGAGTGGCGACGAGCGGGCCGTCGGTGTGCGGGGCCTCCGGTGCCGAGTTGGCGACCCGTCGGCCCACCCCTTCGAGCACGTGCTTGCCGATCAGGTTGCCAGCCGGCAGCTCGATCGGGTACTCCCCATCGAAACACGCCCGACACAGCCGGGTCTTCGGCTGCTCGGTCGCGGCGATCAGGCCAGGAAGCGAAACGTAACCCAGCGTGTCGGCACCGATGGACCGCCGGATGCCGTCGTTGTCCAACCCGTTGGCCAGCAGCTCCGCCCGGGTGGCGAAGTCGATGCCGTAGAAGCACGGCCAGCTGACCGGCGGGGAGGAGATCCGGACGTGCACCTCCAGCGCCCCCGCCTCGCGCAGCATCCGCACGATGGCCCGCTGCGTGTTGCCGCGGACGATCGAGTCGTCGACGACCACCAGCCGCTTGCCCCGGACGTTCTCCCGCAGCGGGTTGAGCTTCAGCCGGATGCCGAGCTGGCGCAGGGTCTGCGACGGCTGGATGAAGGTGCGCCCCACGTACGGGTTCTTCATCAGGCCGGCGCCGTAGGTGATGCCGGACGCCTCGGCGTAGCCGATCGCGGCCGGGGTGCCGGACTCGGGCACCGGGATCACCAGGTCGGCCTCGACCGGGTGCTCCTTGGCCAACTGCCGGCCGATCTGCACCCGCGCCGCGTGCACGTTGCGCCCGGCGATCGTGGCGTCCGGGCGGGCGATGTAGACGTACTCGAAGAGGCAGCCCTTCGGCTCCGGCGACGCGAACCGGGTCGAGCGCAGCCCGTCCTCGTCGATCGCGATCAGCTCGCCCGGCTCGACCTCGCGCACCACGCTGGCGCCGACGATGTCCAGCGCGGCGGTCTCGCTGGCCACCACCCAGCCGCGCTCCAACCGGCCGAGCACCAGCGGGCGTACGCCGTGCGGGTCGCGGGCCGCGTAGAGCGTCGTCTCGTCCATGAAGACGAAGCTGAACGCGCCCCGCAGCTGCGGCAGCACCTCCAGCGCGGCCGCCTCGACCGACAGGTCCGGACGGCTGGCCAGCAGCATGGTCACCAGCGAGGTGTCGTTCGTCGAGCCGTCCGCGACGAGGCCGCGCTCGGCGACCTCCTTCTCAAGCTCGGTGGTGTTGACCAGGTTGCCGTTGTGGGCCAGGGCGATGGTCGTGCCGGAACTCGTCGACCGGATCGTCGGCTGGGCGTTTTCCCAGTTCGAGGCGCCGGTCGTGGAGTAGCGGGCGTGCCCGATCGCCAGGTGGCCGCGCAGGCTGGCCAGGGTGGGCTCGTCGAAGACCTGGGCCACCAGGCCGAGGTCCTTGTAGACCACCACGCCGGAGCCGTCGCTCACCGCGATGCCCGCCGCCTCCTGGCCGCGGTGCTGCAGCGCGTAGAGACCGAAGTAGGTCAGGTTGGCGACCTCTTCACCGGGGGCCCAGACGCCGAAGACGCCGCAGGCATCCTGGGGGCCGGGTCGTTGGGGGTCAAGGTCGTGGCTCAGCCGGCCGTCGCCTCGGGGCACTACCGCTCCCTCATGCTGGTCTGGACCGGCTTGGCGGGGATCACGGGTGGATCCACACTCCTCTGCCGGGACCACTGTCGTCGCCTGACAGTGTACGCGAATCGCCGTCAATACAGAAAGTCACGATTTCCCTGCCGAGCGTCACGGAGAGCTGGACATCCGGGCAGCTAGAGGGGCAGATATGCCGAGAGGTCCGCCCGGACTCCGCTCACCTGGATGCGACCCTCGGTGACCGCCTCGACCCAACCAATTCGCCCGGTGGCCAGCGCCAGCCAGGTGTCCGGGGCCATCTCGACCACGTTTGGCGGGTTTCCCCTGGTGTGTCGAGGGCCAGGAACGCACTGGATCGCACCGTATGGTGGGACGCGCACCTCCACCGATCGGCCGGGGGCGCGCTCCGCGAGGCCGGCCAACAACGACCGGACCGCCTCCCGGACTACCGGCCTTTCGGGCGTACGCCCCTCGTCGAGCGCCGACAATACCGCCGCAACGGCGGCGGACTTTCTGTACGGAGAGGACACGACGGGACGATACGACCCGCGGGCAGAGTGCCCGACGTTGGCCCTGGGTCGCGCCGATCCAGTCAGACAAGGCATAGTTGCCGACGGCGTATTCGTACCGTGATAATCCCCGGCCCGGCGCCCCGCCGGTCAAGGGAAGTCAGTCCGGAAGGCGGTGGACGTGTCAACACACCGACGTGCCTGGAAGCAGCGGGCCGGTGTGGTCGTAGCGCTGGTTGCCGGCGCTCTGCTCGCCGTCCCCGCCACACCAGCCCTGGCCGCAAGTGTCGACGTATCACCTGGGTCGGTCACCGTGAGCGCCGGCAGCGACGCCACGATCACCGTGCGCGTCACTCCCGATGACAGCGACCGTAACGCGAAGATCAGCCTCTCCGGGCTACCGTCGGGCGTCAGCTGCGCCAGCGGGTGCGGCGACGTCGATTTCCCCGGCCTTGGCAATCCCCAAGCGAAGTCGGTGCTGGTCAGGATCGCGGCCAACGACAACGCGGGCGACGCGACCGCCACCGTCACGGTGGCCGTCGAGGCCGACTCCGGCCCGGACACCAAGACCTTCTCGCTGACCGTCAAGGGCAAGGCCGCGCCACCACCGCCGCAGGCGCAGACCGTGAAGTCGGTCTCCGGCAAGGTGATCGTGCAGGCCAACGGCGACGCCGTGCCGAACGCCGTGGTGATGCTCCTGGACAGCGCGGGCAAGCGCCACGACACCACCAGCGACGGCAGCGGTAACTTCCGCTTCACCGGCACCACCGGCAACCCGATCGCGCCCGGCAGACTCGAGCTGGGCGCCAGCTTCGACAACGTCCTCGGCCGGAAGACCATCAACGCGGGCGCCGGGCAGTCCGTCACCGGCCAGCGGGTCAGCCTGGCCCTCAAGGTCGAGGTGACCCCGAGCCCCACCCCGTCCGCCAGCGCCGAGGCCACCCCCACCGAGGAACCGGTCGAGGAGGGCACCGAGGAGGAGGCCACCGAGGAGGCCAGCGCGGGCGCCCCGGCGAACGCCTCCAACGAGGAGGACGGCGGCGGCCTCAGCTCGTACCTGATCATCCTGCTCGGCGGTCTGCTCGTCGCCGCTGGTGTCGGCACGATCGTGCTGCTCTGGATGAAGCGCAAGGAGAACGGCGACGAGGACGACGACCCTGCCGGTGCCGGCGCCGTGCCGGCGGCCCGGGGCGGGTTCCGCGGGGCCGACGACCAGACGCGGGTGGTCAACCGCCCGCTCGGCGCACCGGACCCGACGATGGTCGGCGGTGCGGGGCTGAGCGAGGCGCCGACGATGATGCACCGCCCGGTGGTCGACGACGTCCCACCGGACCCGTACGGCGCGCCGGCGCAGCCGTACGGCGCGGCGGGCCAGCAGAGCTGGGGCGGCACCGGCTACGGCGACGAGCCGGCACCCGGCGGGTACGGCGCGGGCGGCTACGGCAACGCCTCCGCCTCGGGTGGCGGCTACGGCACGGCGGCAACTCCCGAGGGTGGCTACGGCGCAGCCGGTGACGGCTACGGTGCGGGCGCAGCTGGCGACGGCTACGGCGCTGGCGCGGCTGGCGACGGCTACGGCGCGCCCGGCTCCGGTGCGGGCTATGGCGGCGCACCGTCCTCCGGCGGCGGCTACGGCGGCACGCCGTCCTCCGACGGCGGCTACGGGAGCCGCGACTACACGGCCCCGGCCGGTGCGGCCGGCTATCCGCCGGCTCCCGCTGGCGGTGCGGGCTACGGCGAGCGTTTCGACGAGCCGACCGGCCGGTACACCGGCGACAGCACGCAGTACCCGGCTCCGGCCGACCCGTACGCCACCGGCGTCTACCAGCCGGAGCAGGGCCAGGGGTACGGCCAGTCCGACCCCGCCCCGTACGGCGGTCGGGCGGCAGAGCCGACCGGTGGCTACGGCCAGCAGGCCGGCGGGTACGACCAGGGTGGCTACGGTCAGCAGCCCGCTGGCGGGTACGACCAGGGCGGCTACGGCCAGGAGCCCCCGGCCCAGCGCGGCGGCGGCTACGACGACCGCGGCTACGACCAGAGCGGCTACGGCCAACAGGCCGCTGGCGGGTACGACCAGGGCGGCTACGGCCAGGAGCCCCCGGCCCAGCGCGGCGGCGGCTACGACGACCGCGGCTACGACCAGGGCGGCTACGGTCAGCAGTCCGGCCGGGCTCGGCCGGCGGACAGCCCGCCGCCGACTGAGCGGGGGGGTCGACGCCTCGACTGGCTGGACGACTGACCCGGCACGCACTGCCTACGGCACAGCGAAACGGCCGCCCGGAGATCCGGGCGGCCGTTTCGCTGTCGGAAGGTTCACTCGTGGACAGTGAGGTCGGGGTGTAACGGCAGGCCGACGCCCGGCGGTCAGGCGGCGGAGAACACGCCCTGGCGGAGCACCGGAACGACGTCCGACACGCCGACCTGGACGGCGACGTCGACGTCCTCGGCGAAGCCACCCTCGGTCAGCTCCCGGCCCGAGACGCTACCTCTCACCGCGGCGGGCACGTCCGGAGTGCTCGCCAGGGCGGCGAGCGCCATGGCCGCCTCCACGGAGAGCCCACCCGGCACGCCGGAGAGGCCGTCGAGCACGCTGGCCGCGCCGAGCTGGTCCTCCACCGACGGGCGCAGCGAACCGTCCGGCCACCGCTCCCCCGACGCGATCACGCCGATCGGGGCGTCCGTCGTGCCGTACCCCTGGCGGCGCAGCCAACGCCCGACGGCCCCGGCGTTGCGCAGGCACGCCGCGACCACCGGCAGCCCGGTGGCGCTGGCGGCGGCGCTGATCGCGGAGCCGTTCGGCGAGGGCAGCACCAAATCCGCCACCACCGGCGCGGTGCTCAGCGCGGCGGGCGAGAGCGACCACGGATGCTCCGCTGTCACCCGCCGACGGCCCACCGCGGCCACCGCGCCGACCCGCAGCGCGTACTCGGCGGCCTGCTCACCCCACGGGAACGGGTGCACCCGCATGCCCCGGCCGACCGCCACCTCCACCGAGGTGGTGAACGAGAGCACGTCCACCACCACCAGCGCGGCGCAGACCCGACCCAGCTCCGCCGCCCCGGTCAGCCCCCAGTCGAACCGGGCACCGGAGCCGGGTTGGCCGTAGACGGCGGCCGCCAACGCCTCAGCGCTCGTCAGGCGACGGCTCGGTGACACCGGAGTCAGCCTCGGACGACTCACCGGGCCCGGCGGGCTCGGTGTGCTCGACCGGGCTCTCGGCAGCCTCGGCGACCGGCTCGACGGCACCGGCCTGCGGAACCGGGCCGGCCGACGCGATCGGCTCGGAGACCACCGCCGCCACATCAACGGGCTCGGCAGCAACCAGCTCGGCCTGCGCGACCGGCAGCGGCACGGCCTCGACCGCCCCCGCCACGCCAGCAGCCGGTGCGGGCACCTCGACGGCGGCGGCGCCGCCGAAGAGGCGCGGCAACGTCTCGGTGTGCGCGGCGCGCAGCTCGTCCAGCCCGATCCGGAACTGGCCGTGCACCTCCAGCGCGCCGCCGGCCGGGTCGGTGACGCCGATCAGCTCGAACGGCACCCAGCGCTCGGCGCAGAGCGCCGCGAACGCCTTGTCGTGGCCGCGCGGCACCGACACCAGCGCCCGTGCGGCCGACTCGCTGAACAGGTACACGAACGGCATCGAGCCGCCGGCGAAGTGCTCCGGCACCGCGATCCGAGCGCCGACGCCGCGGCGCAGGCAGGCCTCGACCAGGCTCTGGGCGAGGCCACCGTCGGAGAGGTCGTGCGCCGAGGTGAGGTGACCCACCCGGGCGGCCTCGGCCAGCAGGTCGGCCAGCGCCTTCTCGCGGGCCAGGTCGACCTGTGGCGGGATGCCGCCGAGGTGCTCGTGCGTCACCCAGGCCCACTCCGAGCCGGAGAGCTCCACGTTGGTCTCACCGAGCAGGTAGAGCTGGTCGTGGTCGCCACCGGCGCGCGGGACGAAGCCCATCGGGACCCGGTCGGCGACGTTGTCCAGCACGCCCAGCACGCCGACCACCGGGGTCGGGTGGATGGCCGCCGCGCCGGTCTGGTTGTAGAAGCTGACGTTGCCGCCGGTGACCGGGATGCCCAGCTCCAGGCAGCCGTCCGCCAGACCGCGTACAGCCTCGGCGAACTGCCACATCACGCCCGGGTCCTCCGGGGAGCCGAAGTTGAGGCAGTTGGTCACGGCGATCGGCTTCGCGCCGGTCACCGCCACGTTCCGGTACGCCTCGGCCAGCGCCAGCTTGGTGCCGTTGTACGGGTCGAGCCGGGCGTACCGGCCGTTGCCGTCCACGGACAGCGCCACGCCGAGCCCGGTCCGCTCGTCGATCCGGATCACGCCGCCGTCCTCCGGCTGGGCGAGCACGGTGTTGCCCAGCACGTAGCGGTCGTACTGCTCGGTGACCCAGGTCTTGTCGGCCAGGTTGGGCGACGCGATCATGCGCAGCACGGTCTCCCGCAGCGCCTCCGGGTCGGCCGGGCGGGGAAGCGTCTCGGCCCGGTCGGCCTGGAGCAGGATCAGGTCGGCCGGCTCACGCATCGGCCGCGCGTAGACCGGACCGTCGTCGACCAGCGAGCCCGGCGGCACGTCGACCACCAGGTGGTCCTGCCAGGTGATCAGCAACCGACCCGGGCTGCCGTCCGGCTCCGGCGCGGTGACCTCGCCGATGGCGGTGGCCAGCACGCCCCACTTCTCGGCAGTCTTGAGCACCGCGTCGAGCTTGTCCGGCTCGACGACCAACAGCATGCGCTCCTGGGACTCGCTGGCCAGGATCTCGTGCGGGTCCATCGACGGCTCACGCAGCGGCACGCGCTCCAGCCAGACCCGCATGCCGGTGCCGGCCGCGGCGGCGGTCTCGGTTAGCGCGCAGGTCAGCCCGGCGCCGCCGAGGTCCTGGATGCCGACCACCAACTGGCCGTCGTACAGCTCCAGGCAGGCCTCGATCAGCAGCTTCTCGGTGAACGGGTCGCCGACCTGCACGGCGGGGCGGCGCTGCTCGCTGCCCTCGTCGAAGGTGGCGCTGGCCAGCACCGAAACACCGCCGATGCCGTCCCGGCCGGTCTTGGCGCCCATCAGCACGACCACGTTGCCGGGGCCGGCGGCGGCCTTGTTCTGCAACCGGTCGACCGGCAGCACACCCAGGCAGAGGGCGTTGAGCAACGGGTTGCCCTGGTAGGAGGGGTCGAAGACCAGCTCGCCACCGATGTTGGGCAGGCCGAGGCAGTTGCCGTAGCCGCCCACGCCGGCGACCACGCCGGTGAGGACCCGGGCGGTGTCCGGGTGGTCCGCGGCGCCGAAGCGCAGCGGGTCCATCACCGCGACCGGGCGGGCGCCCATGGCGAGGATGTCCCGGACGATGCCGCCGACACCGGTCGCCGCACCCTGGTACGGCTCGACGAAGCTCGGGTGGTTGTGCGACTCGACCTTGAAGGTCACCGCCAGCTCGTCGGAGACCTGCACCACGCCGGCGTTCTCGCCGATGCCGGCGAGCAGCCGGTCGCTGTGCGGGGCCTTCTCACCGAATTGGCGCAGGTGCACCTTGCTCGACTTGTAGGAGCAGTGCTCGCTCCACATGATCGAGTACATCGCCAGCTCGGACTGGGTGGGCCGACGGCCGAGGATCTGCCGGATGCGGTCGTACTCGTCGTCACGGAGCCCCAGCTCGGTGTACGGCTGGAGCTCTCCCGGGGTGCCACCGGCGCGCGGCACGGTGTCCACGCCCTCGGTCCAGTCGACGGCGGCCGGCTGGGCGGGAGCGGTCGCCGGGGCGGCGGGCTGCGCCGGGCTCGGCTCGGTCGGCTGCGCCGGGGCGGAGTACGCCTCCGGTGTGTCCCGTACCGGGTCCGGATGGGTGGTCATGACCTCTCCTCGCTGCGCTCGTGCCCGCCCGACCGGCGGTTGAGCTGACCGATGATCGTGCCGCCGGTCACCGCCCCACACTTCGTTCGCGGTTCACTCCTCGCGCTCACGCCGGCGCCCCCACCAGGTGCTTGAGGACCGAGGTGAAGAAGCCGAGGCCGTCCAGCGAGGGGCCGGTGAGCGCCTCCACCGCGTGCTCGGGGTGCGGCATGATGCCGACCACGTTGCCGGCGGCGTTGGTGATCGCGGCGATGTCACGCTGCGACCCGTTCGGGTTGCCGCCGACGTAGCGGGCGACCAACCGACCCTCGGCCTCGAGCTGATCCAGCGTGGCGGTGTCGGCGACGTAGCAGCCCTCGCCGTTCTTCACCGGGACGAGCACCTCCTGGCCGGGCTGGAACGCGTTGGTCCACGCGGTGCCGGCCGACTCGATGCGCAGGATCTGGTCCCGGTTGCGGAAGTGCAGGTGCTGGTTGCGGGTGAGCGCCCCGGGCAGCAGGTGCGCCTCGCAGAGGATCTGGAAGCCGTTGCAGATGCCGAGCACCGGCAGACCGCCCTGGGCGGCGTCCACGATCGTCTCCATCACCGGAGCGAACCGGGCGATGGCGCCGCAGCGCAGGTAGTCGCCGTAGGAGAAGCCGCCGGGCAGCACGACCGCGTCCACCCCGTGCAGGTCCGGGTCACCGTGCCAGAGCCGGACCGGCTCGGCCCCGGCGATCCGGACGGCTCGGGCCGCGTCCCCGTCGTCGAGCGAGCCGGGGAAGGTGACCACACCGACCCGGGCGGTCACGAGCGGGCGTCCGCGGTCTCGTCGGCCTCGACCAGGCGGACGGTGAAGTCCTCGATGACCGGGTTGGCGAGCAGTTTGTCGGCGATCTCCCGAGCTCGGTCCAGGTCCGGTTCACCGGTGAACTCGATCTCGATCCGCCTGCCGATCCGAACCGAGGCGACGTCGCTGACGCCGAGCCGGGGCAGCGCGTTTGCGACGGCCTGGCCCTGCGGATCGAGGATCTCGGGCTTGAGCATGACGTCGACGACGACGCGAGGCACTGGGCACTCCTGACTGTGTACGCAGTTGGGTGCCGACCCACAACGGGCGAGCGCAGCCAGCGTACCTGGCAGATACCGCCGCGGCCGCACCGGCCGGCTGCAGTTCAGGCAGTGCTCGGCACAACCGGCGGCCGGGACGGGCCGCCACGCGGGACACGCGGCCTCACCAGGGCATATACGGCGCTGAGGGTGGCCGAACCGTTACATTGGTTAACCTCGATCGAATTCTTGAAAACAGTCGCCGGGGGCTCTACTGTATCGACATCGTTCGATGTCAGCGACGGCGGGGACCCCCGCTGTCGCCCTCCCGCACCCGGCGACCCCGGGGTCCGCCCCGCCCAAGGAGTCCACCCGATACGCATCCGTCCCCTGCTCGCCCTGCTCGGCATCGCGCTCGCCGGCGTCCTCGGCGCCGCGTCCGGCGCGACCGCCGCCCCGGCCGGCCCGCAACCCATCATCGGCGGCGGCACCGTCTCGTCCGCCCCCTGGGCCGCCGCCGTGATGAGCAACGGCTCGTTCACCTCCTCCGGCAGCGTCATCGCCCCGCAGTGGGTGCTCACCGCCCGGCACTGCATCAGCGGCACCATGTCGGTCCGGGTCGGCAGCGTCTACCGCTCCTCGGGCGGGGTCACCCGTACCGTCAGCGCCACCTACACCCGCAACGACCTGGCCCTCATGCGCCTCTCCAGCGCGGTCAGCACCTCGGCGGTGAGCCTGGCCAGCAGCAACCCGCCGATCAACTCGACCAACTCGATCTACGGCTGGGGCATGACCTGCTACAGCGGTTGCTCGGCGTCCAGCCAGCTCAAGACCGCCACCGTCCGGGTGACCAGCAACAGCGCCACCGACGCGTACGGCGGCCAGGCGATCCGCAGCAGCAGGATCAACGGCAACGCCTGGCGGGGCGACTCGGGCGGCCCGCAGTTCTACAACGCCAGCAGGTCGGGGTGGCCTCGACGGCCGACGGCTCCAGCATCCAGAACTACGGCAGTGTCGCGTACAACCGGGCCTGGATCACCTCGGTGGCCGGTGTCTGACGGTTAGCGCCCCACGCGGCGTGGATGGCAGGCCCTGCGCCGGCCGTCCGCGCCGCGTCGTTTTGCAGCATCCGATCAGGTGAACAATGCGCACGATCGGGTCACGCCGCTCCTGACAGCATCGGAATCGTGCTGGTCGTGACGACGGAGCAACTGCCCGGCTACGAGATCCGCCAGATTCTCGGTGAGGTGGTGTCATCGATGGCCAGGACGCGCAACCCGTACCGCGAGGGGGTCAAGAACCTGCGCGGCGGCGCGTACGACCCGATGGCCCCGGACAACCTGACCCGCTGGCGCACCGACTCGGTGGCCCGGCTCGGCGAGGAGGCCCTGCGGCTCGGCGCCAACGCGGTGATCGGCATGCGGTTCGACAGCCGGGACTGCGGCGAGATGTGGATGGAGATCTGCGCGTACGGCACTGCGGTGATCGTCGCACCCGTCATGCCGGACGTCATGCCCGCCGACCAGCCCGCCATCGCTGCGGAGACCGCGCAGCAGCCAGCAGTCGTGGAGGCACCGGGCGGCATCGCCGAACCAGCCAGCGCCCCCAACCTCCGCACCGCGCCCGAAACCCCCACCGGCGATTGACCCAACCGCCCCGGCCCAGCCCGGTAATCATGAAGTTAGTGCCCTTCGCCTCGGCGTGTCGGGGCAATAACTTCATGATCAACCAGTGAAGGGTCCAGGGGGTTAGAGGATGGGGGGCGGGGAGTAGGTGGCGGCTTCGGGGTGGGCCGTGACCACCTCGGTGATGCGGCGGGTTACCGCTGCCACCTGGGCGGAGGCGGCGCCGACGAAGGCGGTGCGGTCGGCGACCAGGGTGTCGACGTCGGCGCGGGACAGGTTGAGTCGGCCGTCCGCCGCGAGCCGGTCGAACAGGTCGTTCTCCGGCGAGCCCTTCTCGCGCATGGCCAGCGCCACCGCGACCGCGTGCTCCTTGATCACCTCGTGCGCGACCTCCCGGCCGACGCCGCGTCGGACCGCCGCCACCAGGATCTTCGTGGTGGCCAGGAAGGGCAGGAACCGCTCCAGCTCCCGGTTGATCACGGCGGGGTACGCGCCGAACTCGTCGAGCACGGTGAGGAAGGTCTGGAACAGCCCGTCGGCGGCGAAGAAAGCGTCCGGCAGGGCGACCCGGCGGACCACCGAGCAGGACACGTCCCCCTCGTTCCACTGGTCACCGGCCAGCTCGCCGACCATCGACAGGTAGCCCCGGATGATCACGGCGAAGCCGTTGACCCGCTCGGACGAGCGGGTGTTCATCTTGTGCGGCATCGCGCTGGAGCCGACCTGACCCGGCTTGAAGCCCTCGGTGACCAGCTCCTGGCCGACCATCAGCCGGATCGTGGTGGCCAGCGACGACGGCGCGGCGGCGGTCTGCGCCAGCGCGGCCAGCACGTCGAAGTCCAGCGATCGTGGGTAGACCTGCCCGACGCTGTCCAGCACCCGGGAGAAGCCCAGATGCTCGGCGACCCGGCGCTCCAGCTCGGCCACCTTGTCGGCGTCGCCGTCGAAGAGGTCGAGCTGGTCGGCGGCTGTGCCGACCGGCCCCTTGATCCCGCGCAGCGGGTAGCGGGCGATCAGTTCCTCCAGCCGCTCGTACGCGATGAGCAGCTCCTCTGCCGCCGACGCGAAGCGCTTGCCCAGCGTGGTGGCCTGCGCCGCCACGTTGTGTGAACGGCCGGTCATCACCAGCTCGGTGTGCTCGTGGGCGAGCCAGGCGAGCCGGGCCAGGGTGGCCACCACACGATCCCGGATCAGCTCCAGCGAGGCGCGCACCTGGAGCTGCTCGACGTTCTCGGTGAGGTCCCGGGAGGTCATCCCCTTGTGCACGTGCTCGAACCCGGCGAGCGCGCTGAACTCCTCGATCCGTGCCTTCACGTCGTGCCGGGTGACCCGCTCCCGCTCCGCGATGGAGGCGAGGTCCACCTGGTCGAGCACCCGCTCGTACGCCTCGACCACGCCGTCCGGCACGGCCACACCGAGATCGCGCTGCGCGCGGAGCACGGCCAGCCAGAGCCGCCGCTCCATCCGGACCTTCTCCTCCGGTGACCAGAGGGCGACCAACTCGGGCGAGGCGTACCGGTTGGCGAGCACGTTGGGGATCGTCGTCACGTACCTCATTGTCCCGCACGTGCCGGCCAGCACCCGGACCGGGCCGAGGATGCCCGCTCAGCGTTCGAGGATGGCCGTCACGCCCTGACCTCCGGCGGCACAGATTGAGATCAGCCCGCGTCCGCTGCCCTTCTCGGCCAGCAGCTTGGCGAGGGTCGCCACGATCCGCCCGCCGGTGGCGGCGAACGGGTGCCCGGCGGCCAGGGAGGAGCCGTTGACGTTCACCCGGTCCCGGTCGATGGCGCCGAGCGGGGCGTCCAGGCCGAGCCGGTCCTTGCAGAACTCCGGCGACTCCCAGGCGGCGAGGGTGGCCAGCACCTGCGAGGCGAACGCCTCGTGGATCTCGTAGTAGTCGAAGTCCTGGAGCGTCAGCCCGGCCCGGGCCAGCATCCGGGGCACCGCGTACGCGGGGGCCATCAGCAGCCCCTCGTCACCGTGCACGAAGTCCACCGCCGCCGCCTCCGACCAGCTGAACCAGGCCAGCACCGGCAGGTTGTGCGCCTTCGCCCAGTCCTCGCTGGCCAGCAGCACCGTGGACGCGCCGTCGGTGAGCGGCGACGAGTTGCCGGCGGTCATGGTGGCCTGCTCGGCGTCCGGGCCACGGGTGCCGAAGACCGGCTTGAGCGTGCCCAGCTTGTCCAGGCTGGTGTCGGGGCGGAGGTTCTGGTCGCGGGTGAGGCCCAAGTACGGCGTCATCAGGTCGTCGAAGAAACCCCGGTCGTACGCGGCGGCCAGCCGCTGGTGCGAGCGCAGCGCCAGCTCGTCCTGGGAGCGCCGGTCGATCTGCCAGCCCAGCGCGGTGCGGGCGGCGTGGTCTCCCATGGACAGCCCGGTACGCGGCTCGGCGTTGCGCGGGATCTCCGGCTTGAACGGCTGGAGCGGGCGCAGCTTCGCGGCGATCTTGAGCCGTTCGCCCAGGGTGCGGGCGGAGTTGAGCTTGAGCAGGGTCCGGCGCATCTCCTCGTTGACCGCCAGGGGCGCGTCGGAGGTGGTGTCGACGCCACCGGCGATGCCCACGTCCAGCTGCCCGAGGGCGATCTTGTTGGCGACCAGGATGGCCGCCTCCAGGCCGGTGCCGCAGGCCTGCTGGATGTCGTACGCCGGGGTGTGCGGATCGAGCCGGGACCCGAGCACGACCTCCCGGGTCAGGTTGAAGTCACGGGAGTGCTTGAGCACCGCCCCGGCCACCACCTCGCCGACCCGCTGCCCGGCCAGCCCGTACCGGGCGATCAAACCGTCCAGCGCCGCGCCGAGCAGGTCCGCGTTGGACGCTTCCGCGTAGCGGGAGTTGGAACGGGCGAAGGGGATTCGGTTGCCCCCGATGACCGCGACCCGCCGGATGCTCTGCACGATCCGCCTCCTCGACATGTGTTGCTCGAACCCTACTCGCCAGTAGGCTACGCCCATGACCGACAGGTACGCGAGCTTCGTCCAATCGGCCGCCGGTCGCACGCTGGTCAAGCGCCTGGGGCTGCCCGACCCGCCGCGACTGCGCCGACACCACCCCGGCGACCCGCTGCTGCCCGGGCCGGCGCTGCTCGGCGCGGCCACCGGCGGCCGGCTCGCCGAGCCGGTCGCCAGGATCCTGACCACCGCCGGGGTCGAGCTGGCCGACCCGGCCGCCGCGACCCACACCGACACCCCGCAGCGGTACGGCGCACTGCTCTTCGACGCGACCGGAATCACCGACTCGACCGACCTGCGCCAGCTCTACGACTTCTTCCACCCGCAGGCCCGGGCCGTGCTGCCCAGCGGTCGGGTGATCGTGCTGGGCACCCCGCCGCGGGAGTGCCCGACGCCCCGTGCGGCGACCGCCCAGCGGGCCCTGGAGGGGCTGGTCCGCAGCATCGGCAAGGAGTTCGGCCGGGGCGTCACCGCCCAACTGGTGTACGTCACGAAGAACGCCGACGCGGCCACCCAGGTCAGTCTGGAGTCCACGCTCCGATTTCTTCTGTCCGGCCGGTCCGCGTACGTCTCGGGGCAGGTGATCAGGGTCGGCACCGGCACCGCGAGCGCGCCGGCCGACTGGGACCGCCCGCTGGACGGGCAGGTCGTGCTGGTCACCGGCGCCGCCCGGGGTATCGGTGCCGCGCTGGCCCGGGTGCTGGCCCGCGACGGCGCCCAAGTGGTGGCGCTGGACATTCCCGCCGCCGGGGACGCCCTCGCGGCGGTGGCGAACGACATCGGCGGCACCGCCGTCCAGCTCGACCTGACCGCGCCGGACGCGCCGACCCGGCTCGCCGACCACCTGGCCAGCCGGCACGGCCGGGTCGACGTGGTGGTGCACAACGCCGGCATCACCCGCGACAAGACGCTCGGCCGGATGGACGCCGACCGGTGGGACCAGGTGATCGACGTCAACCTCTCCAGCCAGGAGCGGATCAACGACGTGCTGCTGGAGCGGAAGCTCATCCCCGCCGGCGGGCGGATCGTGTCGGTCTCCTCGATCGCCGGGATCGCCGGCAACCGGGGGCAGACCAACTACGCCACCAGCAAGGCCGGCGTGATCGGTCTGGTCGACTCGCTCTCCCCGGCCCTGCACGACCGGGGGATCAGCGTCAACGCGGTGGCCCCCGGCTTCATCGAGACCCGGCTGACCGCGCGCATCCCGCTGGTGGTCCGCGAGGCGGGTCGGCGGATGAACAGCCTGGCCCAGGGCGGGCTGCCGGTCGACGTGGCCGAGACGATCGGCTGGCTCGCCTGGCCGGCCAGCGGCGCGGTCAGCGGCAACGTGGTCCGGGTCTGCGGCCAGAGCCTGCTGGGGGCGTGATGGGCGCGCGGAGGAAGCCGGACGACGACGTCTCCCTGCACGAGCTGATCGACGGCCCGACGGAGGCGCTGTCGGCGGAGACGCTGGCCGCGGCAGGCTTGCCGGAGTCGGGCGGCCGTACCCGGGTCGAACTGCCCCGGATGCCGGAAGCCGGGGCGCTCTACCGGCGGGCGTTGCTCGGCGCGCTGCCCGGCCTCGGCGGCGGGCGGCGCGGGCCCGGCCTGCCGGCGGTCGAGTTGGCCGCGAGCGGGGTCACCGTCGACCGGGCGCACCTGGCCGACTACGACCGGGTCTGCGGGTTTCGGCTCACCGACCGGCTGCCCGCGACGTTCCCGCACGTCATGGGCTTCCCGCTGGCCCTGCGGCTGATGACCGCGCCGGAGTTCCCCATTCCGCTGACCGGCGTGGTGCACGTGGGCAACCGGATCACCGTGCGCCGCCCGATCACCGCCGACGAGACCCTCGACTTCACGACGTACGCCCAGGACCTGCGCCCGCACGACCGGGGGCGGCAGGTGGACGTGGTGCTGGTCGGCTCGGTCGACGGGGAGGAGGTCTGGCGCGGCGTGTCGACGTACCTCGGTCGGGAGCGCAAGCCCGGAGGCGGTGAGCGGCGCCACCAGAGCGGACGCCCCGAGGCGCCGGTCGCCACGGCCCGCTGGCGGGTGGAGCCCCGCGTCGGCACGCGGTACGCGCGCGTCTCCGGGGACCACAACCCGATCCACACCTCCCTGCTCGGGGCGCGGCTGTTCGGCTTCCGCCGACCGATCGCGCACGGCATGTGGAGCAAGGCGCGCTGCCTGGCCGCACTGGAGAACCGGTTGCCGGACGCCTACACCGTCGAGGTCGCCTTCAAGTTGCCTGTACCGCTACCGAGCACGGCGAGCTTCGCCCTGCTACCGGACGGCGGGTTCGCCCTGCACGACTCGCGCGGTCGACCACATCTGGCGGGTCTCGTGAGCTGACGCCCCCGCCGAGTCGGATTCGGGCTTGGCAGGACCCGACCCTGCCGCTGGCCGACCCCCGCAGCCGGTGGTACTGACCTCGGACGGTCCCACCGCTGGCGACAAGACCCCGCACGTCCCACTGCTCGCCCCACCGGCTCTGGCCCGCTCGGTCTGACGCTCGTGGCCACACTCGGGTGATCCGGCGACTCGGCCACCCCGCCGGGTCGCACCCGGCGAGCATGAAGGCATGGATTCCGCGCTCGACCTGCTCCGACAGCTGGTCACCTCACCCTGGGTGTACCTGCTGATCTTCGGGCTCACCGCGGTCGACGCGTTCTTCCCCGCGGTGCCGGGCGAGGCGGCGGTGATCACCGCAGCAGTGCTCGCCGCCAACGGCGGCCACCCCAACCTGGCCCTGGTGATCATCAGCGCCGCCCTCGGTGCGCTCGTGGGTGACCACATCTCGTATGCCGTCGGGCGGGGCGGCGGCGCGCACCGGCTCGCCCGGTTTCCCGCCGGCAGCCGCCGGCAGGCAAGCACCAAGTGGGCCCGACGCGCGGTGGACCGGCGCGGCGGGGTGATCCTGACCACCTCCCGGTACGTGCCGGGTGGCCGGACGGCGGTCACCCTGACCATGGGCGCGGTGCGGTATCCCCGCCGGACGTTCCTGCTCTACGACACGATCGCGGCGATCACCTGGGCGCTGTACTGCGGTCTGCTCGGCTACTTCGGTGGACTGGTCTTCGAGCGCCACCCCATCAAGGGAATCCTCGCCGGGATCGGCCTCTCGGTGGCGATCACGTTCCTGCTGGAGTTGATCCGCTGGCTACGCCGCCGGGCGCGTCGCCACCCCACCCCCCGCCAGTGACCGGGCCGGGGTGGGCTGCCACCGCTCACAGCAGGTCCGCGTCGTGCACCAGGATCGCCAGCTGCACCCGGTTGTCCGCCTGGAGCTTCGCCAGCGCCCGACTGACGTGCGCCTTCACAGTGGCCTCGCTCATCGTGAGCCGCCGGGCGATCTCCGCGTTGCCGCGCCCGCGCGCCACCTCCCGGACGATGTCCAGCTCGCGGTCGGTGAGCCGGGTGAGCCGCTGGCGGGCCGCGTCCCGACGGGCGGGACCACGCTCGGCGAACGAGCTGATCAGTCGCCGGGTCACCGTCGGGGCGAGCATCGCGTTCCCGGCCGCCACCGTGCGGACGGCTGCGGCCAGCTCCCGGGGAGGGGTGTCCTTGAGCAGGAAGCCCACCGCTCCGGCCCGCAACGCCCGGTGCACGTACTCGTCGAGGTCGAAGGTGGTCAACATGACTACCTTGGGGCCGGCGGCGACCACCTCGGGCGCGGCGGTCAGCCCGTCGATGCCCGGCATCCGCACGTCGAGCAGCATCACGTCGGGGCGTAACCGGTGGGCCTGCTCCAGCGCGCCGGCACCGTCCGCCGCCTCGCCCACCACCACGATGTCCGGCGCCGCCTCCAGAATGAGCCGCAGCCCGGTGCGGACCAGTTGCTCGTCGTCGACCACCACCACCCGGATCACGCCGCACCCGCCACCGGGAGCAGGGCACGGACCAGGAACCCACCTTCCACGGGCGCCGCCTCCAGGCGGCCGCCGAGCAGCTCCACCCTCTCGCGCAGCCCGAGCAACCCGTGGCTGGCACCGGGCAGGGCCCGCCCGCCCGTGGACGGGCCGTTGCGGACCGCCACCTCCAACCCGCCCGGCAGGTAGCGCAGGCAGACCGTCGTCTCGGCGTCGGCGGCGTGCTTGCGCACGTTGGTCAGCGCCTCCCGCACCACCCGGTACGCGGTGCGTCCCACAGTTGCCGGCAGCGTCGTCGCCACGCCCTCGTCCCGCCGGGACACCCGCAGCCCGGCGGCGCGGGACTCCCCGATCAGTTCGTCCAGCGCGTCGAGTGCCAGCTCGGGCACCGGGGTGGCCTGTCGCAGCACGCCCAGCACCTCGCGCAGGTCGGTGAGCGCCTGCCGACCCGTCTCGCGGATCAGCGCGGCGGCCTCGACGGTCTCGGGGTGGGTGGCGGTCACCTCCAGCGCCCCGGCGTGCACCACCATCAGCGACACCCGGTGCGCCACCACGTCGTGCATCTCCCGGGCGATCCGGGTCCGCTCCTCGGCGCGGACCCGGTCGGCGCGGGCCTCCTGTTCGCGTTCAAGCCGCTCGGTTCGGTCTCGCAGGGCGGCGAGCGTGTCCCGACGGGCCCGCACCCAGAGGCCGACGACCAGGGGAAGCCCCACCAGGCAGGCGGTCAGCAGCAGCACGTTGCCGAAGGTGGCGGTGGTGAGTCGACGCACACCGCCCACTGCCAGCCCGACCAGCACGCCACCGGTCAGCACCAGGGCGACCCCGACGAGGTACCTGGTGAGCCGGCGGCCACGCAGCCGCAGGCCCGCCTGGTACGAGGCGACCACTCCGGGTGCCGCGGCGGCGAGCACCAGCCAGCTGACCGCGGCGGCCAGGAACAGTGGCCAACGGCGGGTCCGAACCAGGCCGACCGCCCAACCCGAAGCCAGCGCCACAAGCAGTGCGACGACCCCCGGCAACGGCGAGCGGACCCCGATCGCGCCGGTCGCGCTGGCCCATACGGCGGCGGCGACCACGACGGCGAGCAGCAGCGGGGCGTACCGGTCGACGACCCACCGCAGGACGACGGCTTGGGAAACCACGCAGCGAGCGTAGGGCTCCACTGCCGGATCGTGCCGTCCGCGCCCGACAGACCCGGGTGCGGTGGGGGAAGACCCCTACCCGCCGTCCGGGCCGGACGCTACCTAAGTCGTGTCGCTCGGCTGACCACTGGCCGATGGCGGCGGCCGCCGCCGGCACCAGCATCGGGATCATGGACCTGCTCGACCTGCTGCACCAGACAATGTCCTCGCCGTGGGTGTACCTGGCGATCTTCGCGATCGCGGTGCTCGACGGCTTCTTCCCGGTGGTGCCGAGCGAGACCGCAGTGATCACCGCCGGGGTGTTCGCGGCATCCGGCGCGCCATACCTGCCCGCGGTGATCCTGGTTGCCGCCGCCGGGGCTCTCGTCGGCGACCACGTCTCGTACGCCATCGGTCGGCGCGGTGGCGGCCGGCTGATCGACCGGGTGCCGTCCGACGGACGGCGCCGGGCCGCCATCGAGTGGGCCCGTCGGGGGATCGCCAACCGGGGCGGCCTGATCCTCACCGTGGCCCGCTACGTGCCGGGCGGTCGAACCGCGGTCACCCTCACCATGGGAGCCGTCCACTACCCCCGTCGACGCTTCCTGGCCTTCGACGCGCTGGCCGCCGGCTCGTGGGGGCTCTACTCGGCGCTGGTCGGCTACCTCGGCGGGATGGCCTTCGAGCAGGACCCGGTGCGCGGCCTGCTGCTCGGTCTGGGTCTCGCCCTGACGGTGACCCTGGTCGTCGAGGTGGTCCGCTGGCTCCGCAACCGTCGCCGATCCGCGGGACCGGCTCAGACGGCCGAGCCGGTGGGTCGGACACCGGTGCGGTGATGTCCGGGCGGTCAGTCGGCCGGCGGACGCCAGGTGACGCCGTGCAGGAGTTGGCCGGCGCCGAGCCAGGCCACGTTCATCATCCGGGTGGCGGTCTTCTCCGGGTCGGCCTCCGGGTGGTCGGCGAGCCAGTCGGCCAGCGACTCGGTCGCTCCCACCAGGGCGTACGCGACGACCTCCAGGTCGACGGCGGTGACCTCGCGGCCCTCGGCGCGCAGCGCGTGGTCCAGCATCCCGGCGACCACCTCGACCAGCCGGGCCCGCATGGTGGTGAGCTCGCCGGCGAACGGCTGCTCGCCCCGGGCCTGCCGGTAGAGCACGGCCCAGCCGTCGCGGTACGCGCCGACGAAGCCGAAGAACGCCCGCAACCCTCGCCAGAGCCGTTCGTCGGCCGGCAGGTCGGGCGCGGCGGCGCCGGCGATGGCCTGCATCATCCGGGTGCCCTCCCGGTGCAGGCAGGCGACGAAGAGCTCCTCCTTCGTGCCGAGATACGCGTAGACCATCGGCTTGGAGATGCCGGCGTCCTCCGCGATCTCGTCCATGCTGGCGGCGTGGAAGCCACGCCGGGAGAAGACCTTCACGGCCGCGTCGAGCATCTGCTGCTCACGGACGGCCCGTGGCAGGCGCTTGAAGGCGGGAGCGGTGGACACCTTGCGAGCATACCTACTCGTGCGTAGGGTTACGCGCGAGTAGCCAAATCTTCCCGGAAGGCGCGTCTCATGACTGACTTCGACCCGGCCACCTTCGCCAACGTGGGCCCCAAGGAATTCGCCCAGCTGGTCAAGTCCACCCCGGACGACAAGATCGCCCAGGTGATGTCCGGTGATCTGCGCGGCAAGGTCCTGGGCGAGGTGTTCGACCGGATGCCGTCGCTGTTCCGCGCGGACCGGGCCGGCTCCACCAACGCGGTCATCCACTGGGTCATCACCGGTCGCCCGGACGGCGGCAGCGACACCTACGAGGTGGTCATCGCGGACGGCAAGTGCGACGTGAACGAGACCCCGCAGCACGACCCGAAGCTGAGCCTGACCATGGGCCCGGTGGAGTTCCTGAAGATCGTCTCCGGTGGCGCCAACCCGGTGATGATGTTCATGACCGGCAAGTTGAAGGCGAAGGGCGACCTCGGTCTGGCCGCCAACATCGCCAACCTGTTCGACATCCCCAAGGCCTGAGATGGCCGAGTTCTCGCTCGACCTGACCGAGGAACAGCGGGATCTGCGCGACTGGGTGCACGGCTTCGCCGCCGAGGTCGTGCGCCCGGCCGCCGCCGAGTGGGACGCGCGGGAGGACACCCCGTGGCCGGTGATCCAGGAAGCCGCCAAGGTCGGCCTCTACGGCTTCGAGTTCCTCGCCACCTGCTGGGCCGACCCGACGGGGCTCTCCCTGCCCATCGCCAGCGAGGAACTCTTCTGGGGTGACGCCGGCATCGGGCTGAGCATCTTCGGCACCGCGCTCGCCGTCGCCGCCATCTACGGCGCGGGCACCCCCGACCAGATGGTCGAGTGGGTGCCACAGTGCTTCGGCGACGTCGACTCGCCGGCCGTCGCCGCGTTCTGCACCAGCGAGCCGGAGGCCGGCTCCGACGTCGGCGCGATGCGCACCCGGGCGGTCTACGACGAGGCCACCGACGAGTGGGTGCTGACCGGGCAGAAGGCGTACGCCACCAACGGCGGGATCGCCGGGGTGCACGTGGTCACCGCCTCGGTCGACCCCACGCTCGGCTCCCGGGGCCAAGCGGCGTTCGTCGTACCGCCGGGCACCCCCGGCCTGGCCGCCACCCGCAAGCTGCGCAAGCTGGGGCTGCGCGCGTCGCACACCGCCGACGTCTTCCTCGACGACGTACGCGTGCCCGGGCGCTGCCTGCTCGGCGGCCGGGACGCCCTGCTGGAACGCCTGGACCGGGCCCGCTCCGGGCAGCGGGCCAGCGGGCAGGCCGCGATGCGCACCTTCGAGCTGTCCCGACCCACCGTCGGCGCGCAGGCGCTCGGCGTGGCCCGGGCCGCCTACGAGTACGCCCTGGAGTACGCCAAGGAGCGGGTCCAGTTCGGACGGCCGATCATCGAGAACCAGGCGGTCGCGTTCGCGCTGGCCGACATGCGGATGGAGATCGACGCGGCTCGGCTGCTGGTCTGGCGGGCCTCCTGGATGGGCCGCAACAACCGCCCGTTCACCGCCGGCGAGGGGTCGATGTCCAAGCTCAAGGCCGGCGAGGTCGCGGTGTCGGTCACCGAGAAGGCGGTGCAGTTGCTCGGCGGAGCCGGCTTCCTGCGCGACCACCCGGTGGAGCGCTGGTACCGGGACGCGAAGATCTACACCATCTTCGAGGGCACCTCCGAGATCCAGCGGTTGGTGATCTCCCGGGCGATCTCCGGAATGCAGATCCGCTGATCACAGCGGTTGGGCAGCCCGGCGGATCCGGTGCATGATCGACAGCAGAGTCCGAGGATGGGCCCCTCCGGGGGCCCATCCGTGCACCACTGAAGGAGGCCCAAGGGCATGGACCTGCCGTTCGTCGTCGCCACGCTGACCCGACGCGGCCTGCTCACCCCCGGCCGACCCATCCGCGTCGCCGCACAGCTCAACGCCCTGCGCACCTGGGGCTGGAGCCTCGCCGGTGAGCTGCGCCAAGCCGCCGCCCGGGACCCCGGCCGCCCGGCGGTGCTCGACGAGCACGGCACCCAGCTGACCTATCAGGAGCTGCTCGACCGGGCCGAGCGGCTGGCCCGCGCGCTGCGCGCCGCGCTCGGCGTACAGGCCGGCGACCGGATCGGTCTGCTCTGCCGCAACCACCACGGCCTCATCGAGACGATCGTGGCCGCGACCCTGCTCGGCGTGGACTCGGTCCTGGTCAACACCGGCCTGTCCGCCGCGCAACTGGCCACCGTCGCCGAGGAGCAACGACTGCGGGTGCTGGTGCACGACGACGAGTTCGCCGAGCTGGTCCTCGGGCTCCCGGCCGAGCTGCACCGGGTCGACGAGCGCGCCCACGCGGAGCTGATCGCCGGGGCACTGCCGGGCGAGCTGCGCCCACCGGAGCGGGACGGCCGGATCATCGTGCTGACCTCCGGCACCACCGGCTCGCCCAAGGGCGCCCGCCGGCCCACCCCGAACGGCTTCGGCCCGCTGGTGTCCATCATCGACCGGATCCCGCTGCACACCCGGGACACGGTCATGATCGCCGCACCGATCTTCCACACCTGGGGGTACGCGGCGCTCCAAGTGTCCTTCGCGCTGCGGGCCACCATCGTGCTGCACCGCCGCTTCGACCCGGCCGCCACGCTGGCAACGCTCGCCGCGCACGGGTGTGACGCCCTCTTCGCCGTACCGGTGATGCTCCAACGGCTGCTGGAGGTGCCGCCACCGGACCCGCGGCCCGCGCTGAAGGTGGTCGCGGTCAGCGGCTCGGCGCTGCCCGGCGGGCTCGCCCCGGCGTTCATGGATGCCTACGGCGACGTGCTCTACAACCTGTACGGATCGACCGAGGTCTCCTGGGCCTCCATCGCCGGTCCGGTCGACCTGCGGGAGGCACCCACCACCGCCGGCCGACCCCCGCACGGCACCCGGTTGGAGATCCTCGACGACAACGGCGAGCCGGTGCCCGGCGGCCGGGTCGGCCGGATCCTCGTCGGCAACGAGATGCTGTTCGAGGGGTACACGTCAGGCGCGACCCGGGAGACCCACGACGGCCTGCTCGACACGGGCGACCTCGGCCGGGTCAACGCTGACGGCCTGCTCTTCGTCGACGGCCGCGCGGACGACATGATCGTCTCCGGTGGTGAGAACGTCTTCCCGTCCGAGGTGGAGGACCTGCTCGCCCGGCTTCCGCAGGTTCGTGAGGCCGCGGTGATCGGAGTGCCCGACCCGGAGTACGGCCAGCGGCTCGCCGCGTTCCTCGCCCTGCACCCCGGCGAGACGCTCGACCCCGAGGCGGTCCGCGAGTATGTCCGGCACTACCTGGCCCGCTTCTCCGTACCCCGTGACGTGATCTTCGTGAAGTACCTGCCGCGCAACGCCACCGGCAAGGTGGTCAGCCGCGAACTGCGCCGCTACTACGGCTGAGCCCGGTCAGGGATAGAGCGTCAGGCCGGGCGTGGTGGCGATGGCCGTCAACTGCTCCATGCTGATCAACCGCGGCGGGGCGGGATCCAGCGAGCGGGGACCGTCGGGATTCTTGTCGAGGTTCTCTACCATGGTCAGGAAGTTGCTGGTGCTCACCAACACGTGGGTGCCGTCGGTTCGCCACACCTGCGCCGAACGCTGGTCCACCCCCTTGTGCATCGGATTCAGCGCTGTGCTGGTAGTGAGAAGGCTGCCATCCGCAAGACGGGTGCTCGTGCAGCTGCTGCCATCCGTCACGGCATCGCATCCCCGCGGCTCGTCGACACCCGCCGGGCCCAGCGTCACGGACAGATCCTCGACCTGCTCTCCCCTCCTGACTTCCGGGCTGGTCCCGTAGGACGGCGTGCTCGGGGAGTAGCGGAACTGGACCAGGTCACAGGTGGGCTGCCGATTGGTGATTGTCAGCCCGGCCGGCAGGTGCTCCTCCAGGGCCCGTCGCAGCACGCCGGTCAGCCGGGCCACGCCCTCGTCGGGTGGCTCGGTCGGGCGGGCGCGCACCGTGTCGTACGTCTGAAGTGGCGGTTCGGGCCGATTGGACGGCCGTTTCCATTCCGCACAGAGCGACGGGCCGGCGGACGGTGAGCCGCCCGGCAGCTTCAGAGTGTCCGGAACCGGCCCGACCACCAGTGCCGATGTCAGCGCGAGCGCGACAACCGCCGTCCCCGTACCCGCCATCGCCCAAGCACGGTGGCGGCGGTGCTGCCGGTCGTCGGCGATCAGCCGGTCGACGTCGATTCCGGTGGGCGGCGACGACGCCACCGCCGCGCGCATCTGGTCGGAGAGTTCATCCATCGGTGCCTGCCTCCTCGGCTCGCGCCGACGCACCGACGAGGCGCCCCCGCAGCGCCTCGATCGCCCGCGCCGACTGGCTCTTGACGGTGCCCGGGGTACAGCCCAGTTCGCGCGCGGTCTCCTCGACGGACAGGTCGCAGAAGTAGCGCAGCACGAGGACCGCGCGCCGGCGTGGTGGCAGCTCGGCCAGCAGGGCGAGGATGGTCAGCCGGTCCGCCGTGCCCTCGGTGCCGCCGCCCGTCGCCGGACGGTCCGGCACCTCCGCCCAGGCGGCCTCCCGCCGCCAGGGCCGGCGCCGCTCGTCCAACCAGACCCGCAGGAGGGTACGGCGGACGTATGCGTCCGGACTGTCCATCCCGGACACACGGCGCCAGTGCCGGAGCAGCTTCACCAGCGTCGCCGACACGAGGTCGTCGGCCGTGTGCCAGTCACCGCAGAGCAGGTACGCGGTGCGGCGCAGCGGCTCCAGCCGCGCACCCACGTGCTCGCGGTAACCCTCGATGTCGGCCGGCAATCCAGCCACCTCCTCGCCTCACGGTTCAAACGGAGGCGGGACGGGCGAGGGTTGCCCGAATCAGCCGGGAATTCTGATCCGGCCGTCGATTGCAGCGGCGGCGATGTCGGTGCGGTGCTGCGAGCCGGCCAATTCCACCCCGTCCACCAGGGCGTACGCGGCAGCCCGTGCGGCGGCCAGGTCGGTGCCGGTGGCCGTACCGCAGAGCACCCGGCCACCGGCGGAGACCAGGGCCCCGTCGTCGGCTCGGCGGGCGGTGCCGGCGTGGATGATGCCCGGCCGGTCCGCGCCGGTGATCACGTCGCCGGTACGCGGCGCGGCCGGATAGCCCTCGGCCGCGAGCACTACGGTGACCGCGGCGCCGGACCGCCAGCGCAGCGGCGGGTGCCCGGCCAGCGTGCCGGTGGCCGCCGCGTGCAGCAGCCCGCCCAACGGCGTCTCCAGCAGCGCCAGCACCACCTGGGTCTCCGGATCGCCGAACCGGGCGTTGAACTCGATCACCCGGGGGCCCGCAGCGGTCATCGCGAGCCCGACGTAGAGCAGGCCGCCGAACGGGGTGCCGCGGCGGCGCAACTCGCCCAGGGTGGGGTGGACCACGTCGCGCATGACCTCGTCGACCAGGCCGGGCGAGGCCCAGGGCAGCGGCGCATACGCGCCCATGCCTCCAGTGTTCGGGCCGGTGTCGCCGTCGCCGATCCGCTTGAAGTCCTGCGCGGGCAGCAGCGGCAGCGCCGCCTCGCCGTCGGTCACCACGAAGAGGCTGACCTCCGGCCCGTCGAGGAACTCCTCGACCACGACCCGGCCACACTCGCGGGCGTGCGCCAGCGCGACGGACCGGTCGTCGGTGACCACCACGCCCTTACCGGCGGCGAGCCCGTCGTCCTTCACCACGTACGGCGCGCCGAACTCGTCCAGCGCCCGTCCGGTGCTCTCGTCATCCGTGCAGGTGTAGGCCCGCGCGGTCGGGACACCGGCGGCGGTCATCACGTCCTTGGCGAACGTCTTGGAACCCTCCAGCCGGGCAGCCTCGGCCGACGGCCCGAACACGGCGATGCCCTTGGCGCGTACCGCGTCGGCGACCCCGGCGACCAGCGGCGCCTCCGGCCCGATCACCACGAGGTCCGCCGCGGTCTCCACGGCCAGCGCGGCCACCGCGGCCGGGTCGGTCGGAGTCACCGCCCGCAGCTCGGCCACGCTGGCGATCCCCGGATTGCCCGGCGCCGCGATCAGCGCGGTAACGGCCGAATCGTTGGCCAACCCGAGCGCGAGCGCATGCTCCCGCCCCCCACCACCCACCAGAAGAACCCGCACGACCCAGGATCCTACTGTCCCCCACCCCCACCCCCGTTGATCATGGGGTTGGCGGGCCCATTGGCGATCCACTGAGCCGCCAACCTCATGATCGACGAGAGCGGGCGGCGGCGAGGGCTTGGCGGACTGTCCAGGGGATGTAGTCCGGCTGGAGGGTGTCCGACCAGGTGAAGCGGAGGACGGTCCAACCGGCGTTGACCAGGCGGTTCTGACGGCGGCGGTCGGCGAAGGCCGCCTGCGGCGAGGCGTGCGCGTCCCGGCCGTCGGCCTCTGCGATCACCCGCGGGGCGCGCCAGCCGAGGTCGCCGATTCCGAGCAGATAGCCGTCGACGTCGCGGATCTCTAGCTGCAACGCGTCGGGCGGCACTGCCGTCGACGCAGCGGAGTCGGGTACGGGTCTCCAGCGGCGACTGCGCCCGCCCGTCCGCCTCTGCCAGACAGACCCGCGCCGCGACCGCACCCCGCCGGCCGCAAATCAGGCTCGGGATCATCGCCAGTTGCGCTGAGGTGAGCCGGCCCTGGTTCAGTGCTGAGTCGAGGACGGAGACCGCTGGGTAACGATCGACTTGGAGAATGACGTCGGAGACGTTCTGGAGCGGGGAGGTGGCACGGACACCCGCGACCACGGTGATGTCGCCGGGACCGACGGTCAACTGGTGCACGACGAGCCACGGCGCCAAAGCGCGCTGGGATCGTGGCCGGTCAATCGCAACCGAGACGTGAACCTGCGAAGCCCGGCGAAGCCCCGCGATGCCGTACAGCTCCAGTGCGGTGTCGAAGACAGCGAAGGCACCTGGGCCAAGGCTTGTCACTGCTGCCCGAACCCGCGCCCGGTGCAATGCCGCGTCACTCAACTCGGCGGTCGGCACGAAACAGCTCCGGACGAGGCGTTGCCACCTGCCGGATCGGCAAAGCTGTCGGACCTGGTCCCGGGTCAGGCCGGCGCGTAACGCTTGCGCCAGGGTGACCATCCCATCCTGCTCGGCCGCGACGTCGCGAAGAAGCTGGTGTGGTCCCACCGCCCCACTCTGCCCACGCACCCCACCCCACCAAAGCCCCTGTGGATAACCCCCACAACCCTGTGGAGAACCAGTTCCCACACAGTTGACCAAGAGGTTCGCGTCAGTTTGGAGCCGGATCCTGACGCAAACCTCTTGATCAGCGGGGTGAGAGGCCGGGGGGCCGGGGGCCCGGGGTGGGGTTAGGGGAGGAGGGGGTGGAGGAGGACGTTTTCGTCGCGGCCGGGGCCTACGCCTACGACGCTGACTCTGGTGTTGCAGAGTTCCTCTACGCGGGCGATGTAGCGGCGGGCGTTCTCCGGCAGTTCGTCAGCCGTGCGGGCCTTGGTGATGTCTTCCCACCAGCCGTCGAGCTCCTCGTACACGGGCGTGGCGTGGTGGAAGTCCGTCTGGCTCATCGGCATGTCGTCGACCCGGACGCCGTTGATCTCGTAGCCGACGCAGATCGGCACCTTGGGCAGCCCGGTGAGCACGTCCAGCTTGGTGATGACCAGGTCGGTGACGCCGTTGAGGCGGCAGGCGTACCGGGCGACCACCGCGTCGAACCACCCGCACCGGCGTTCCCGCCCGGTGGTCGTGCCGTACTCCGCGCCGATCTTGCGGAGGTGCTCGCCGCTGGCGTCGAACAGTTCGGTCGGGAACGGGCCCGCGCCGACCCGGGTGGTGTACGCCTTGCTCACCGCGATCACCTTGCTGATCGCGGTCGGCGGGATGCCGGCACCCACGCAGGCGCCACCGGCCGTCGGGTTGGATGACGTCACGAAGGGGTACGTGCCGTGGTCCATGTCGAGCATGGTGGCCTGGGCGCCCTCGAGCAGCACCGTCTCGTGCCGGTCCAGCGCGTCCCAGAGCATCGCCCGGGTTTCGGCGATGTACGGCTTGAGCCGCTCCGCGTATCCCAGGTACTCCTCGACGGTCGCCTCGAGGTCGATCGCCTTGCGGTTGTAGACCTTGAAGAGGATCTGGTTCTTCTCGCGCAGCGCGAGTTCCAGCTTCTTGCGCAGGATGCCCGGGTCGAGCAGGTCCTGGAGCCGGATGCCGATCCGGGCCACCTTGTCGCCGTACGCCGGGCCGATGCCCCGGCCGGTGGTGCCGATCCGGGACGAGCCGAGGTACCGCTCGATCACCCGGTCCAGCGCCCGGTGGTGCGGCATGATCAGGTGCGCGTCGCCGGAGATCCGCAACCGGGACACGTCCACGCCCCGCTCGGCCAGCCCGTCGATCTCGGTGAGCAGCACCTTCGGGTCGACCACCACGCCGTTGCCGATGACGATCATCGCGCTCGGCGAGAGCGCGCCGGAGGGCATCAGGTGCAGTGCGTACTTCTGGCCGTCCGGGGTGATCACCGTGTGGCCCGCGTTGTTGCCACCGGAGTAGCGCACGACGTAGTCGACCCGCTCACCCAGCAGGTCGGTAACCTTGCCCTTGCCCTCGTCGCCCCACTGAGCGCCGAGGAGCACGATCGCTGGCATCTTTTCCGCCTCCAGAAGGCTCGGGTGCCAGGTGGCGACCGGTTGGCGAGCCCGGGGTGTCAGGTTAACAAGTAGTGACGGCGCGGCCGGCAGGGGTCGCGGCGAGAGGCAGGAGGCTCCTTCGGTGTACGACGTGGTGCTGCTCACCCTCGGTTCGGAGCGGGACGCTTCCGGGGGGTGCGGCAGCGGCGGGACCTGCTGCGGCGGTGCGACCGGAGCCGACACCGACCCGGTAACCGGCGGTGACACGACCGGCGGTGACACGACCGGCGGTGACACGACGGGTGACGGCGGTGGGGCGCGGGGCGATGCGGACGGGTGCGCCACCGAGCGGCCCCGGGTGCCGGTGCTGGCCTGCGCCGACGCCCTGACCGCCCGGGGCGCCCGGGTGCAGACGGTCACCGCGCGTTCGGACGCCGAGATCGACGAGGCGCTGTCCCGTCTCGACGGTCCGCCGCGCCCGGACGGCCTCACCTGGCCGGACCCGGACGGCAAGACCCGGCTGGTCGTCGCCACGGCCAGCGACGGGCAGTTGCGCGCAGTGCTGCGCCGGCTGGTCCGGCGGTACGCGCCAGCGCCGAGCCGCCGCCCGGCGGACCTGCCCGCTGATCGAACCCTGCCCGACCTGCCCCCGGTTGCCGTACTCCCGCTCGACCCGGCGCGCGGCGGCACCCACCGGGACCTGGCCGCGCAGCTCGGGCTGCCCCGCGACCCCGCTGCGGTGGCCGCCGCGGTGCTGGACGGCACGCCGCGCCGGCTGGATCTGCTGCGAAACGACGGCGGCTCGGTGACCCTGGACGGCGCCCTGTTCGGCGCCGCCGACGACGCCGGCCGGCCGCTGCACTGGCGGGCCCGGGTCGAGGTGGACGACACCGTCCTCACCGACGGTGACGAACTGTTGCTGGCCTGTGCGATCGGTAACGCCGGTGGGTACGCGATGGTCGACGACGTGACGCTGCTGGCCGCGCCGGACCCGGCCGACGGCCAGGTCGAGGTCGCGGTGGCCGTGCCGGTGGTCGGCCGCTCGGCGCTGGGCAGGAAGCGGGTACGCCTGGAGGTGCGGCGTGCTCGCGGGCGGGCGGTGTCGGTGCTGCCCCGGGAGGGAAAGGTGCCCTACCTCGACGACGGTGTCGAAGGCGAGCTGACCCGGAAGCGGTCCTGGTGGATCGAACCGGGCGCCTGGGCGATCTGGGCGATCTGACCCCGGCTGCGCCGACCGACCCTCGTCGGCCGGTGGGCCTATCCTCGCAGGAGGACTGGGGAGGAACCGTAATGGACGAGAACGCCGACCGGGCGCAGCTGCCCGGCCAGCAGCCGGTGCCGGAGCGGGACATCGAACCACTCTGGCCACCGGATCCGGCCGACCCGGGAGCGGATGCCGCGGCACCGCCATGGGCGTCGATCTCCGAGCAGCGAGGTGGCCCGCCGTCGGCCGCACCGCCGTCGACCGTGCCGCCACCTGTGGCCGCGCCGCCGATGGGCCGTCCTCCGGTACCCGGGCAGCCCGGGGCAGCGGCGCGGACTCCACCGTCACCGTCCGACTATCCGTCGCTCACGGGTGCCGTGCCGGCGCCCGGCGGCTGGGGCGTCACCGGCCCCTCCGGCGGCGCGTCGGGCTGGGCCCCGGCCCGGCCGAGTTGGCCACCGCCGGCCGACCCACCGACCCCCGACGCTCCCGGCGGGACGGCTGACGACGCCCGACCGACGCCGTCGACCACCGGTGCCGCGCCCAGCACCCCGGCGACCGGCCCAGCCCCATCGACCGGCCCTACCCCGGCTACCAGCCCGGCCCCGGCTACCAGCCCTGCCCCGGCGACCGGCGCGGTGGTCGGGGCCGCCGGTTCGGCGACCGGCTCGACCAGGCCCGCGAGCAGCAGCACCGACACACCCGGCGGCAACGGTGGCCCGGCCAGCGCCGCGACACCGAGCACCGCGCTGACGGCCACGAACAGCCCGCCCGGGCCGGCAGGCAACGCGTCCGCGGCAGCCAGCTCCACGCCCGAGGCGGCCAGCGCCACGCCGCAGGCACCCGGCCCCGCGCCACAGGCAGCCAGCCTCGCGCCGCAGGCGGCCGGTCCCACGTTCGAGGCAGCCAGCGCCACTCCGCAGGCAGCCGGTCCCGCGCCGCAGGCAGCCACTCTGCCCGGGTCGGAGCCTTCCGCGTCGGGAACGGCACCGGGGCGGGCCGACAATCCGGGTCCGGTCGCCGTCCCGGCCCCGCCGATCGTGCCGGGTGGCGTCGACCTGGACCTGCCGTTCTCCCTGGACCGCCCGGCGGCGTCCGCCGCGCCCGCCGCCGGCCCGGATCCGGTCGCACCGGCAGCACACGAAGTCGCGACCGCGGACCCCACCACGGCTGGGCCGGCGGCGAGCCGGGCCGGCACCGGTGAGGACGGATCTGCCGGAACGGCACGGCCGGCGACCGAGTCGCCCTGGGCGTATCCGCCGCAGCGGCCGGCCGGCGCGACCGGGACGGCCCACGACGAGGCGGCCGCCGGAACGCCGCCGGTCCCCGCGCCTCCCGTCCCACCGCCACCGCACCCGGCCGCCCCGAACGCCGGGCCCGGCCAGACGCACCCCGGCCAGACGTATCCCGGCCAGGCGTATCCCGGCCAGGCGTACCCGCCGGCGATCCCCGGTCAGGCCGGCCCGGCACCGATCCCGCCCCCGCCCGGCCCGACGCAGTTCGCCGAGCCGCCGCACGGCAGCCCGGCGCCGCAGCAGGCTGGCCCGGTGGCCCCGCCTCCGGGGCCGTTCCCGCCGTCGCCGGGCTGGTATCCGCCACCCTGGCAGCAGAGCGCCCCCGGAGCACCCCCAGCGCAGCCGCAGTCGTATCAGGAGGCCGCGGGGGTGACCCGGGTGCCGGCCACCGGCTATCCGGACGCCACCTGGGAGCCGGAGACCACCGCGGCGCCGACCGCGGAGGACTTCGCCCGGCGCCGACAGGTACGGCCGGCCGATCCGGTGGCCACGATGGGCGTCCGCGCGGTGGTCAACAAGATGGGGCTGCTCCGGCTGGCTCCCGGGCGGCACGAGCAGGAGCTCAAGCGGGACATCGAGATGGTGCGCCGCAACTTCGGCGGGCTGCGGCAGGTGACCGTGGTCAATCCCAAGGGCGGCGCCGGAAAGACCGTGGCCATCCTGCTGCTCGCGATGACGTTCGGCCAGAAGCGCGGCGGCTACGTGCTGGCCTGGGACAACAACGAGACCCAGGGCACTCTCGGGATGCGGGCCCAACAGGACTTCCACTCCCGCACGGTGCGCGACATGCTGCGCGACCTCGGGCAGTTCCAGGGCGCCCACGGGCGGGTCGGCGATCTGTCGCAGTACGTCCGCTCGCAGGGCGAGGGGATGTTCGACGTGCTCGCCTCGGACGAGTCGGCCACCGGCGGCGAGATGCTCACCGCGGCCGCGTTCGCCGAGATCCGCGAGGTGGTCAGCCGGTTCTACAAGCTGATCTTCGTGGACACCGGGAACAACGTCCGGGCGCAGAACTGGCAGGCCTCGATGGACGCCACCGACCAACTGGTCGTCACCATGTCCGCCCGTAACGACTCGGCGGAGACGGCCGCCCGGATGCTCGACCACCTCGAGCAGAGCGGCCGGCAACGGCTGGTCCGGCAGGCGGTGACGGTGGTGTCGATGCCACCGTCCCGCAAGGAGATCGACCTACCGGCCATCCAGGAGCACTTCGCGGCCCGGACCAGGGCGGTGCTGCTGGCGCCGTACGAGCGGCTCATCGACAGCGGCGAGCCGATCCGGTACGGGGGGCTCTCCTCGGCCACCCGGGACGCCTGGCTCAAGATCGCCGCCGCGGTCGCCGAGGGTCTGTAGCCCGCCGTCGGCCGGCCCGGACGTGTGCCGGACCGGCCGTCGGGTCGGGTGTCAGTTGCTGGCCAGCGCGTCCGCCGCCGCCGGGTCACAGTCGCGGAGGAACTGGGCGCAGCGGGCCGCCTCGTCGGCCTCGCCGATCTCGTCGGCGGCCCGGGAGAGCACGTACAGGCAGCGGAGGAAGCCCTGGTTCGGCTCGTGCGACCACGGCACCGGGCCGTGGCCCTTCCAGCCGCTGCGGCGCAGCTGGTCCAGGCCCCGGTGGTAGCCGGTGCGCGCGTAGGCGTACGCCGTCACCACCTGGCCCTGCGCGAACGACCGGGCCGCGAGCTCGGCCCAGGCGGCGCTGTAGGTCGGGAATCGGGCCGCCACCTCGGCGTACGCCTGGTCGCTGGCTGCCTGTTCGGCGGCGGCCAGGGCTGCGTCGGCCTCGTGGTTCGCGGGTAGGAGGGTGGCCGGTGGCTCTGGCAACAGGTTCTGCATCGTCCCATTCAACCCGCTGGACAGGGCGACACGCGAGCGGGTCGGCCGACGTGCTCCGCTGAACGGCTGAGGAGTTGGTCACGCCTGCGGCCTATGCCGCCGCCAGGTGTTTTCCACTACAACTAATGGTCCGGAGCCTCCCCAGGACCCGGTTACGCAGGAGCCCGGTGGCCACGGCCGCCGGGCTCCTGTCGGTTCCGCCCCGGCCCGGGGTTTGGCTGGTCCCGGCGGACGGGCAGGATGGCCGGGTGCCGACCCCACCTCCCGCGGACATCATCGAGCCGCACCTGCACGTCAACGAGGTCCAGACCCGCGACGAGTTCGACCAGCAGCTGGCCACCGGCCGCCTGACCGGCCTGACCGTGCAGGGGCTCCGCCTCGACCTGGCCCCGGTGCCCGACCTGACCGGCGTCGAGGTCACCGGCACCCTCTTCGTCGGCTGCCGGTTCGCCTCCCGGGAGGTCGGCGCCGACCTGGTCCGGCGTGGGGCGAACGTCGTGCCGCCGTTCTCCGGGCTGCCGTACCCGACCCAACCGGCGCACCTCTACACCCCGGAGGAGCTGGCCGCCGGGTTCGCCGAGGGCGGGTTCACCGGGATGTACGACACCCGGGTGTACGAGCACTACCGGGCGCACGGCGGCGCGCTGCCGGACGTCAAGGAGGCGCTCGGTCAGCGTCTGCACGACCACGGCGTGGACAACGCGTTGACCGACGCCACCCGGGCCTGGCTGGACGAGCACGGGCCGCAGTCGGTGGTGGGCATCATGGGCGGGCACGCGGTGCGGCGCGGCAGCCCGGCGTACCGGATGGCGGCCGTGCTGGGTTGGGAGCTGGCCCGGGCCGACCGGCTGGTGGTGACCGGCGGCGGTCCCGGGGTGATGGAGGCGGCGAACCTCGGCGCCTACCTGGCGGACCAGCCGGCGGCGGAGTTGACCGCGGCGATCGACCTGCTGGCCACCGCGCCCGACTTCACCGACCACCAGCGGTACACCGCCGTGGCGCTGACGGTCCGGCAGCGGTACGCGGGCGTGCCCCGGCAGCGCGGCGCCGACGCGGGATGGGCGCGGGCCGGCGGGCTGGCCATCCCGACCTGGCTGTACGGGCACGAGCCGGCGAACCTGTTCGCGGGGCGGATCGCCAAGTACTTCTCGAACGCGATCCGGGAGGACACCATCCTGCGGCTCGCCCGGGGTGGCATCGTGTTCGCCCCCGGGCGGGCGGGCACGGTGCAGGAGGTGTTCCAGGCGGCGACCAAGACCTACTACGGCACCGACGGTGTCAGCGGCGCCTACGTCTTCCTCGACCGGGCGTACTGGACCCGGGAGCTGCCGGTGGAGGCGCTGTTGCGCCCGCTGCTGGCCGCGTCCCCGTTCGGCGACCTGTCGTCGACGATCCACCTGACCGACGACGTCCGCGAGGCCGTCCGCCTGCTCACCGCGTCCGCCTGACGAAACGACGACGGCCGGCTCCCCGAGGGGGCCGGCCGTCGGTGGGACGTCGTTACTTGGACATCGTGGTGCCGGTGGAGCGCAGGTGCTCGCACGCCTCGACGACCCGGGCGGCCAGGCCGGCCTCGGCGGCCTTGCCCCAGGTACGCGGGTCGTACTGCTTCTTGTTGCCGACCTCGCCGTCGATCTTCAGCACGCCGTCGTAGTTGCGGAGCATGTGGTCCGCGACGGGCCGGGTGAAGGCGTACTGGGTGTCGGTGTCGATGTTCATCTTCACCACGCCGTAGTCCAGCGCCTCGCGGATCTCGCTCAGCAGGGAGCCCGAGCCGCCATGGAAGACCAGGCTGAGCGGCTTGTCCTTGCCGTACTTCGCGCCGACCGCGTCCTGGATCTGCTTGAGGATCTCCGGCCGGAGCTTGACGTTGCCCGGCTTGTAGACGCCGTGCACGTTGCCGAAGGTCAGGGCCGCCATGTAGCGGCCCTTCTCGCCGAGGCCGAGCGCCTCGACCATGGCCAGGCCATCCTCGACGGTGGTGTAGAGCTTGTCGTTGATGGCGTTCTCGACGCCATCTTCCTCGCCACCGACGACGCCGACCTCGATCTCAAGGACGATCTTGCCCTTGGCGGCCTCGTCGAGGAGCTGGGAGGCGATCTGCAGGTTCTCCGCCACCGGCACGGCCGAGCCGTCCCACATGTGCGACTGGTACAGCGGCTGCTCGCCCCGCTTGACCCGCTCCTGCGAGATGCCCATCAGCGGCCGGACGAAGCCGTCCAGCTTGTCCTTCGGGCAGTGGTCGGTGTGCAGCGCGATGTTGACCGGGTACTTCTTGGCCACCTCGTGCGCGTACGCGGCGAACGCCACCGCGCCGGTGACCATGTCCTTGATCGAGGGGCCGGACAGGTACTCGGCGCCACCGGTCGAGACCTGGATGATGCCGTCGCTCTCCGCGTCGGCGAAGCCCTTGAGCGCCGCGTTCAGCGTCTGGGAGGAGGTGACATTGATCGCGGGGTACGCGTACCGGCCAGCCTTGGCGCGGTCCAGCATCTCCGCGTAAGCCTCGGGGGAAGCGATGGGCATATCGAACGCTCCTTACTTACCACTCTCGGCCGTGCTGGCCGCTGTTGTTCACGGGTGCGCCGGACCGCGCTGTCCTCCGCCCGGCAGTATCCCGTAGGTGAGGTGCGCCGAAACAACCGACCCGGCCCTGGCCCACCCGTCGGGCGGTGGCAAGGGATCCGGTCACCGGTTGCCCAGGCGGTCCGGCACGATGACGCTGATCAGCCAGGTGACCACGGTCATCACGATGGCGCCCCAGAACGCCGCCCAGAAACCGTCCACCTGGAACGGCAGGTCGAGCCCGCGGGCGATCCGGTCGGTGAGCAGGAACAGCAGCGCGTTGACCACCAGCGCGAACAGGCCCAGGGTCAGCAGGTAGAACACGCAACCGACGACCTTGATCACCGGTTTGAGCACCGCGTTGATCACGCCGAAGATCAGCGCGACCACGATCAGCGTGAGCACGGTGTTGCCACCCGAGCGTCCGTGCACCTCGACCCCGGGCACGATCAGCGTGGTCACCCACAACGCGACCGCGGTGATCGCCAGCCGGATGAGGAAGCCCACGGCCCCATCCTGGCACCGGGCCGCGCCGCCCATGGGTGATTCGACCGACTCGACTTCCGCGCGGCGCCGGCACAGCCCGTACGGTGGGTGGGAACCGTGCACCGAGCCCCCGGGAGGAACGATGGGTCAGCCCGATGAGGACTTCACCCCCGGCGACCACCTCGCCCCGGACGAACGCGACCCCGAGGCGGAGCCGGCCGACGCGGTCGAGCAGGCCGCGGTGGTCGGCCCCGCCGACGTCGACGGCGAGCCGCACCGCGGCCTGGAGGTCGACGACTGGGACGCGATGGAGCAGGCCCGGGTGGTCACCGGGGACGAGGACGACTACCGCTGAATCAGCGGCCGGCGTCGACCAGCTTCGGGTGACGGGCCGTCCATTCGTCGAGCCGGTCCTCCCGCAGCGCGGTCAGGAACTCCGGGGCGAGCTTCGGGTTGAGGCGCAGGTACCGGTCCTGCCCTGTCGGCTCGACGACCGGCAGGCTGAGCCCGACCGGCTCGACCGATCGCAGCGCGGGGACGAGCCGCAGCAGGTCCAGCACGGCGGCCCGGTCGGGTGACACCACGAGGTCCGGGCCGACGGCGGCCAGCAGTCTGGTGAGGCGTACCGGATCGGTGAGCACGCCCTGGTCGGTGGCCTGGCGGACCAGACCGGCAGCGAAGAGCCGGGCGTTCCGGTCCCGGTCGTGGCCGCCCTCGGGCAGACCGTAGCGCTGGCGGAGCAGGTCGACCGACGCGGCGCCGCCGAGACGCTGACAGCCCGCCGGGAAGACCCGCTTCGTGTGGACGGAGAGCACCCGCTCGGGCAGACAGACCGGCACTCCGCCCACGGCGTCGGTCAGCGCGCGCACGGTGGGGTACGTCAGCACCACACCAGCGTCCACCCGGATCCCGGTCAACTCGGTCACCGTACGCCGAGTCAGCTCGTAACCCTTGGTCATCTCCGGCCGGGTGAACCCGGCACCGAACGGAAACGCGGCGTTCAACTTGTTGGTGCCGTAGCCCGGGATCGGCACCCCCAGGTCACGCGGCAGCGAGATCAGGTACGGACGACTGTGGTCGGCCGGGATGTGCACCAACAGCATCGCGTCAGTTCGCGACACCTCCCGCCGGTCGCCGTCGAGGCCGAGCAGCAGGATGTTCAGCGCGCCCGTCGGCACCGGCCGACCGGACTCGCCGATCAGATCGGCGGCGGGCGGCGGTCCGGCGCGCTCCGGAGTCAGCAGGGGCACCCCGATCCCCAGTGCACCGAGCAGCGCCAACGCCGCACTGCCGGCCTGCCACCGGCGGCGACGACGCCGCCGCCGGGTCACCAGGCGGTCGATCGTGGCCCGCAGCGGACCGGTCGGCGGGGTCATCGGTTCGTGCCGGGCGAAGGCGGCACGCAGGTCATCCTCGATCATGTTCACGCCTCCACGTACTCGGCCCGGAGCGTGGCCAGGGCCCGGGAGATGGACGAACGTACGGTCCCGACGGCGCAGCCGAGGATGTCGGCGATCTCGGCGTCGGGCAGGTCCTCGTAGTAGCGCAGCACCAGGGTGGCCCGTTGCCGGCGCGGCAGCCGGGACAGCCAGGACCAGATCTGGTCCCGGTCGACGGCGGACTGGGCGTGGTCGACGGGTGCCGCCAGCGCCTCATCGGGCTCCCCGCGCAGCAGCACCCGGCGCATCCAGGAACCGCGCTTCCAGTCGACGTACTGGTTGGTGAGCATCCGGCGCACGTAGCGCTCGGGTGAGTCCGCTCGGGCGACCCGTCGCCAGTTGAGCTGGACCCGGACCATCGTCTCCTGCACCAGATTCTGCGCCTGGTGCGGATCGCCGGTGAGCATCACCGCGTACCGCAGCAGCGGGGCCAGTCGCGTGTCCGCGAACTCCTCGTACGTCACTGCACCTCCCGGGGCTCCTGCCTCAGATGACGGAAGCGGGGCGATCGAACGTTGCGGTGACGCCGATCAACCTTTCGGCCGGTCTTGGCATTCGGGGCGGCGGCCAACCTTAGCGATTCCTTAGGATCCGCAGGCTCCACCTGAATCCCCCACTGGAGGAACCCCCACATGCTCACCCACTCCACCCGGCGTTTGCTCGCCGGACTGGGCGTAGCAGGCGCGTTCGTCGCCGCCTCCGCCAGTCCGGCCATCGCCGATCCGGCTGCCGAATTCGACCTCTACTTCCAGGACGTCACCGTCGCGGCCGACTCGCCCGGCGTCGTCCGGGGGCCGAAGCTGTTCGGCTCTGAGCCGACCGTCCTCAACGAGGTCACCGTCCGCTACGACTACCGCTCACTGGCCGACAAGATCACCTTGGCCGGCGACACGGGCAACGACTGCTCCGCCGACGATGCCGGAGTGCTGGTCTGCACGGAACCTTTCCCGGTGGTCGTCGACGAGCTGTACGGAGGATTCCTCGGGGACGTCATCATCGCCCCGACCGACAAAGCGGCTACCGGCGACGCCGGCGAGCTGAAGGTCAGCCTCCAGACCGCCGGCAAGGACGTCGCCAACTACGTCTCCCGCATCCGCGTCGGCGAGGGCGTCGACCTGGCGGGCGGACCCGAAACCCAGGTCAAGGCAGCGCCCGGTGCCGCGTTCCAGGCCCCGCTGACTGTCCGCAACGTCGGCAAGACCGACATCGAGGGTGTGGTGGCGTTGTTCGACAACGACTACGGCATCCGGACCAAGGAGCGGTTCGACAACTGCTACTACGCCGAGGACTTCCTGTTCGCCTGCGAGTTCGACGAGAAGATTCCGGTCGGTGAGGGCGCTACGACGACCCTGAACTACGAGCTGGCCAAGGACACCTACGCACCGAGCACCGAGTTCGGCGACATCTGGTTCATGACCACGGGAGACTTCGAGGACTTCGCCGGCGTCCGCGAGGAGGCCGGCGCCAAGGCGGCCCGCCTGGGTACGGGCAAGACCTTGTCGCTGACCCAGGCCCCGGGTGCGAGCCGCGCCATGCAGACGGACACCGACCCGAGCAACAACCACAGTGCGCTGCGGGTGGAGGTCACCGGCAAGAACGGTACGGACCTGGAGGCCGTCGGCGCCAAGTTCACCGGCGCCAAGGGTGCGGTGGTGACCGCCGCCCTTGGTTTCCGCAACAACGGCCCGGCCACCCTGGAGTACATCCGCACCGAGACCGACGTCACCTTCGTCGACGTCACGGTGCCGACCGGCACCACCGCGGTGGAGGTGCCGGCCGAGTGCGCCCCGCGTACCGGTGAGGACGCGGAGTGGGAGGACGCCGGGACTCCCGGCGCTGCCGAATACCGCTGCTATCCCGGGCCGTTCGCCCCGGCCGGCGAGGAACTGACCGGCGAGTTCAAGTTCCGTATCGACAAGGTCATCGCCAACGCCACCGGCGCGGTGAAGGTCAACGTCCCGTGCGAGTGCGAGGGCGGCTTCTACGCCGACCTGAAGCCGGCCAACGACACCGCCAAGATCCTGGTGAACGCGTCCGGCGACCAGGGCGACCAGGGCGACCAGGGCGACCAGGATGGCAGCGGCGGCCAGGGTGGTGACGACGGTGGCGCGCTGCCGATCACCGGCCAGTCCACCGGCCTGATCGCCGGCATCGGCGCGCTGCTGCTCGCCGCGGGCGTCGGCGGCTACCTGGTGGCCAAGCGCCGCCGGACCCGCTTCGTCGCCTGATCCAACCCGCACCACCGGTGCCCCGCCGACCATCCCGGTCGGCGGGGCACCGTCGTTGCGACACCCTTCGCCTCGGGGGATGCGCCAGCGGGTGGTGTGGGTACGGTCCGGCGCGGCAAGAGACGCGGTCTTCGGTACCCTTTGTGGCCGTGGACACAGCTGAGAAGACCCGCACGCTCGCGGAGAGCGTCGCCCTGAACCCGCTCGATCCCAAGGAGCTGTTGCAGACCTTCGGGCTGATCGGCGTCTGGGTGATCCTCTTCGCCGAGACCGGCCTGCTGGTGGGCTTCTTCTTCCCGGGCGACTCGCTGCTGTTCCTGGCCGGGGTGGCCGCCTCGCCCGTGGCGGACGCCATCTTCGGCGACGGCACCCGACTCTCCCTGGCCGGCCTGCTGATCGGCGGTCCGATCTGCGCGATCGTCGGCGCCCAGGTGGGGCACTGGCTCGGCGCGCGGTACGGCCGGCGGATGTTCGAGCGGCCCAACTCCCGGCTCTTCAAGAAGGAGTACGTGGAGAAGGCGGAGTACTACTTCCAGAAGTTCGGCCCGGCGAAGGCCGTGGTGCTGGCCCGCTTCATCCCGATCGTCCGGACGTTCCTCAACCCGGTCGCCGGCGCGCTCGGCATGCCGGCCCGGCAGTTCCTGCTCTGGAACATCGTCGGCGCGGTGCTGTGGGTGGACGGCATCCTGCTGATCGGCTACCTGCTGGCCGAGCAGATCTACCAGGCCATCGGGGACAAGATCGACCACTACATCCTGCCGGTGGTGGCCCTGATCATCGTGATCTCGGTGCTGCCGATCTTCTTCGAGTTCCTCCGCGACCGGCGGGCACGCAAGCGTGGCGAGGCGGTCGCGGTGGTCGCGGCGGCCAGCGCCGTCGGCGCGGTCGAAGCAGTCCGCGAGACGTTCGACCACGACGAGCACCCGCACGGCCGCCAGCGTCCGGAGCACGGGCAGGAGCGCTGAACCCTGGGTACGACGACGGCCGGCCCCCTGGTGAGGGGGTCGGCCGTCGGCATGTCGGACCCGGCCTCCGGCGGTGCGGCCGGGGACGAGCAGACGTCACCGAGCGGTGGCGCCACCCCTGGCTCGCCACCGAACACCATCCCGGCGCGGGACGGCGTGCAGCGCCTGCTTCAGCGGGCCTTCTTGGTGGCCCGCTTACGCGGCGGGGTCAGCAGGTCGGCGATCGTCGCGATCGCACTCGGGACCAGCCGGTAGTACGCCCAGACACCGCGCTTCTCCCGCTCCAGCAAGCCGGCCTCGGTGAGGATACGCAGGTGGTGACTGACCGTCGGCTGAGAGAGGCCGAGCGGCGCCGTCAGGTCACAGACGCACGCCTCGCCCTCAGGGGCCGACTGGATCAGGCTGAGCAGCCGCAACCGAGCGGGATCGGCAAGGGCCTTGAGGACCCCCGCGAGACGCTCGGCATCGGCACGTTCGATCGGCTCACCGGCAAGCGGCGAGATCTGAGGCATAGTCATTTCGGCCAACGCAGTTCCCACGTATTCCATCCTTCCACCAGCAGCATCGATCCGCCTGCATATCAGCAGATCCGAATCGGCAAACTTTTACGCCACAAGGCCGAGGTCAGCCAACGTATAGGCCGCCCTGTACGGCAATCCGGCGGCTCGCACCGCGTCGCCGGCGCCTCGATCAACAATAACCGCCACGCCCACGACTTCAGCCCCGGCCTCACGAAGCGCCTCGACCGCGGTCAACACACTTCCGCCTGTCGTGGACGTATCCTCCACCGCCAACACTCGGCGGCCGACCACCTCCGGTCCCTCGATGCGCCGTTGTAGACCGTGCGCCTTACCCGCCTTGCGCACCACAAAAGCGTCCAGGGCCCGACCGGTCGGAGCAGCGGCGTGCAGCATCGAGAGCGCGATGGGGTCCGCGCCCAGGGTGAGCCCGCCGACGGCGTCGTACTCCCAGTCGGCGGTGAGGTCGAGCAGCACCCGGCCGACCAACGGGGCGGCCCGGTGATGGAGCGTGACGCGACGCAGATCGACGTACCAGTCTGCCTCCCGCCCCGAGGAGAGCACGACCCGTCCGTGGACCACAGCCAGGTCGGTAATGAATTTACGCAGGTCGTCGTGGTCCCCCATGGCGATAGAGGTTACTGCGCAAGTCTGGACGCCGCGTGTGGGGTCCACCCTGATCAGCCCGCTGGGGGACAGATGGTTGGCGATGTCCGACTACGCTCAGCAATCGGCCCGATCGCGGTGAGCCAACGTACCGGCACTGGCGCCGGGAGACCGGGCGGCCCTGGGTGCTCAGCGCTCGTCTCGACCGATCCTGCCGCGGGTGTCCCGGGCGACCGCCTGGAGCAGCCTTCGCGGCGCGTGCCGCAGGCCGGCAACGGCCACTTTGTACTTCCACGCCGGAATGCTGACCAACTTGCCTTTGCCCAGGTCACGCAAGGCTTCGTCGACCACATCCTCGGCCCGCAGCCACATCCACTCGGGCGTCTTCGACATGTTGATGCCGGCCCGCTGATGGAACTCCGTACGGGTGTAGCCGGGGCAGAGGGCCATCACCCGGACCCCGAACGGCCGTGCCGACTGGCCGACGGACTCACTGAAATTGGTGACCCACGCCTTGCTGGCCGAGTAGGTCGATCCCGGCATCACCGCGCCGAATCCGGCAACCGAAGAGACATTTATCACTGCCCCATCGCGCCGTTCGGTCATCGGCCGCAGCGCCGCCAGGGTCAGCCGCATGACCGCGTGCACGTTGAGCCGCAGCAGGCGGGCCTCGTCCTCGGCAGAGGAGCGCAGGAACGGTTTGTTGAGGCTGATCCCGGCGTTGTTGACCAGCAGGTGCACGGGGCCGCCGTCCGTGAGCCGCTGCTCCACCACGGCGCAGCCGTCGTCGGTGGACAGGTCCGCCGAGATCGTCTCGACCTCGCGGCCGTGTCGGGCACCCAGCTCGGTGGCCAGTTCGGTCAACCGGCCCGCGTCCCGGGCGACCAGCACCAGGTGCCAGCCGTCAGCGGCCAGCCGGCGGGTGAACGCAGCGCCGATGCCGGCGGTGGCGCCGGTGATCAGGGCCCGTCGCTCGGCGATCGCGGGGTCGAGCGTCACGGGCGGTCCTCACCTGGGCGGGTACGGGGGCGCGGTCTGCGCCGGCGGGGGCTGGTGCGGGGCGGGTGGGAACCCGGGCGGAGCGGACGGCACGGTAGGCGTTGTCGGACGGTGCCGACCGAACCAGGCGTTGGCCGCCGGCAGGGCCAGCAGCGTAGCTACCACAAGGTAACCGAGGCCCTGTCCAACCGAAAGTCCGGCGTTGAGCGGGATCCACCACGACGGGTACGCGTCACCGATCAGGCCCAGCAACTCGGCGGTGGCCCGCTCGCCGGCGCCCAGCCGCAGCGGCGCGGCCCGTTCACCGATGAGCACCGCCACGCTGCAGCAGCCGGCGAGCAGGCCGAGCCCGCAGACGACCCAGGTGGCCACCCGGACGCCGGCACGACCCGCCAGCAACCCGACGGCCAGACCGGCGAGCACCGGCGTGGAGAGCGCCGCCACCACCGCCGAGACTGCCGCGGACACGCGCAGCAGGGTCACCACATCGTCGACCTGCTGCGGACTCGCCGAGGTGTCCCGGGCGGCGGAGCGGAACGCGTCGACCGTGCGGCCGAGCACCGCCAGGTCGATGACGGTGTACGCGAGTGCGGCGATCGCCATCACCAGCAGCACGGCCGCGGCCAGCAAGACCACGGCCGGCCGGCGCGCCGGTGCCGATTCCGGGTACGACACGACGAATCCCTCCGGTAGGCGTCGGGTTGCAACCTACTCGGAGGGATCGTCGGCGTCGTGGTTATCGAACGGTCAACTCGTCGACGGCGGGGTCGGCCCGGGACGGTCGGCCGGCGGCGTGTCGTCCGGTCGGTCCGTGCCGGACGGGCCCGACGAGGGCGACGGGCCGGGCGGCGGCGGGTAAGCCGGCTCCGACCCGGTCGTCTGGCCCGGCGTCGACGGGTAACCCGGCTCGCCACTCGACGGGTTGCCCGGCTGTCCGGGGGCCTGCGGGTAGCCGGGCTGGCCCGGCGCCTGCGGGTAACCCGGGTAGCTGGCGCCCGGGGTCGGCGGCTCCCAGCCCGCGGTGGGCTTGCGGAAGTACTCGTTGGCCTTCGGAAGCGCCAGCAGGATCAGCGCCGCGAGCAGCGCGAGCAGGCTGATCACGCCGAGCAGGAGGCTGACCGGGGTGATCCAGGAGGGCAGCGCCTCGTCCAGCCGGCGCTGGATCTCCTCGCCGCTCGGCATGTCGCCGCCGGTGTCCACGCCGGTGGTGAAGCTGCCGGCGGCCCCGCTGAGCAGGGTGCCGCCCACGCAGCAGACCATGATGCCGCCGATGATCCAGGTGGTGATCCGGGCGCCGTTGCGACCCTGGTTGTTGAGCAGGGCCAGCACGGCCAGGGCGACCGCGAGCAGCAGCAGCACGATGCTGCTGCCGATGCCGAAGGCGAAGAAGAAGTCCGCCACCTGCTCGGCACCGTTCGCGGAACTGCCCTCGTACGCCTCGCGGAGCACGTCACGGGTCTTGCCGATGGTGGCGAGGGTGAGGATCAGACTGATCACCTGGCACGCCAGGAACAGGAAGAGCAGGTAGCTGGAAATCGTCACGATGGATGGCCGCTGGCGGGCCGGCGTGCTCTGGGAATCGACCACGATTCTCCTTCCCTAAGATCGCGCCCACACCGTATCGGCAACTGGCCACTCTGGCATGCCGTGGCCAACCCGGCGCGCCCGTCGGGACCGGCTCAGCGCTCTTGGGTGGTGGGTCGAATCGTCAGCTCGGCGGGGTCGAGCAGGTCGCCGCCGGCGACCCGCCAGCCCTCTTCGCCGTACGCCTCGAAGGAGAGTCGCGCGCCGCCGCCGGACTCGTAGTCGTGGTAGCGCATCGTCCCGGCCGCCGGCAGCCCGGTCTCGCCGGTGGCGGTGTACCGCGCCTGCCCGGTCTCGGCCCAGGTGTAGCGCCGCCCGCCGAGGTCGATGGTCGGGGCGCCCGGGGTGACGGTCGCGCCGGGTTCGGCGGTCCAGAGCACCAACTCCAGGTCGGGGCCGTCCTCCACGGACAACCGGTGGCGGGTGCCGGAGGCGTCGTCGAGCAGGTGCTGCACCCAGCTCCAGTCCCCCTCGACCAGGCGGATCGTGCCGCTCACCGCGTACTCCCGCTCGCGGATCCGCACGCGGTCGCCGGGGGCCAGACGGTGCGGGCCACCGCGCAGCGACTCCGCCGCGCGGCCGCGCGGCGGCCGCCCGCCGGGCACCGCACCGCCGGGCCGGGTCGCCGCCCGTCGCCGGGCCCGCACGATGATCACGAACACGGCCACCGCGAGTACGGCCACCGCCGCCACCAGGTACGTCACCGACCCGTCCACCGACCACCTCCCCAGGTACGTCGGCGCAGACGGTAACAACCCCCGACACCGAAGCGACTCGCGTCGTGACGGAAAGCTCAGCTACTCACGGCGGCCGGGGCGTTGCCGCGCGTGGCCGTCTGCACTGTGGACAGAGCGGTGGATCACGCTGCGGCGAGTCGTTGGGTGGCGTATTCGCCGAGGGTGGAGCGCCCCATCACGCAGCCGACGAAGGTGGTGAACTCCGTCGGGTCGTCCCGCAGTGACGTCCAGGTCGCCCGGGCCGCCGTCGGGTCGATCCGCTCCAGCAGCGTGGCCGCGTACGCCCGGCCGGCGGGTGAGCCCTCGGCCAGCACCCGGTCGAGCTGCCGGCGTACCTCCTCGGGGTGGTCGTCGAGGGCGGCCTCGACCCGCTGGTACGCCTCGGTCACCGGCAGCAGCGTGCCGGCGAAGCCGACGCCACCGAAGGCAAGCGTGTCGGCCGCGACCAACTCGTCAACGGCCGAGCCCAGTTCCCGTTCCCACTTCTTCCCGATGCCGAACATGCCCCCATCCTTTCCCCGCCCACCCCCGCTCCACCCTGTTGATCAAGAGGTTTGCATCATGAGAGGACATCTCGATGACGCAAACCTCTTGATCACCGCGGGTTGGGCCGGGAGGCGGGGTGGGGTCAGGCCGGGGTTACCGTCAGGGTGTTGGTGGGGGTGGTCAGGTCGACCTTGACGGTGTCGCCGTCGCGGATCGTGCCCGAGAGCAGGGCCTTGGCCAGCTGGTCGCCGATCGCGGTCTGGACCAGGCGGCGTAGCGGGCGGGCGCCGTAGATCGGGTCGTAGCCGTGCTCGGCGAGCCACTGGCGCGCGGACTCGGTGATGTCCAGCGCCAATCGACGGTCCGCGAGACGCTTTCGCATCCGGTCCAGCTGGATGTCCACGATGGAGCGCAGATCGTCCCCCCGCAGCGAGGCGAAGACCACGATGTCGTCCAGCCGGTTGAGGAACTCCGGCTTGAAGTGCGACCGGACCACGGCGAGGACCCCCTCCCGGCGCTGCTCATCGGCCAGCGTCAGGTCGCTGATCACCGACGACCCGAGGTTGGAGGTGAGGATCAGGATCGCGTTACGGAAGTCGACCGTGCGGCCCTGACCGTCGGTGAGCCGACCGTCGTCGAGCACCTGGAGCAGCACGTCGAAGACGTCCGGATGGGCCTTCTCCACCTCGTCCAGCAGGATCACCGAGTACGGCCGACGGCGCACCGCCTCGGTGAGCTGGCCGCCCTCCTCGTAGCCGACGTAGCCGGGCGGGGCACCGACCAGGCGGGCCACCGAGTGCTTCTCGCCGTACTCGCTCATGTCGATGCGGACCATCGCCCGCTCGTCGTCGAAGAGGAACTCGGCGAGCGCCTTGGCCAGCTCGGTCTTGCCGACACCGGTCGGGCCGAGGAAGAGGAAGCTGCCGGTCGGGCGGTCCGGGTCGGCCACGCCGGCCCGCGCCCGGCGCACCGCGTCGGCGACCGCGCCCACCGCCTCGGCCTGGCCGACCACCCGGCCGCCCAGCGACTCCTCCATCCGGAGCAGCTTGGCCGTCTCGCCCTCCAGCAGCCGGCCAGCCGGGATGCCGGTCCAGGAGGCAACCACCGCGGCGATGTCGTCCGCGCCGACCTCCTCCTTCAGCATCGCGCCGTCGGCCTGGAGCTGGGCGAGCTCCTCCTCGGCCTGCTTCAGCTCGACCTTGAGCGCGGGGATCCGGCCGTAGCGCAGCTCGGCGGCGCGCTCCAGCTCCCCGTCGCGCTCGGCCCGCTCGGCCTCGCCGCCCAGGCGCTCCAGCTCCTCCTTGGCCGTGGAGAGCTTGGTGATGTGGCTCTTCTCCGTCTGCCAACGCTCGGAGAGCACGGTGAGCTGCTCGCGCTTGTCCGCCAGTTCCTTGCGCAGCCGCTCCAGCCGCTCGGCGGACGCGGCGTCGGGCTCCTTGGCCAGCGCCATCTCCTCGATCTCCAGCCGGCGAACCGCCCGCTCGATCTCGTCCACCTCGACCGGCCGGGAGTCGATCTCCATCCGGAGCCGGGACGCGGACTCGTCGACCAGGTCGATCGCCTTGTCCGGCAGGAACCGGTCGGTGATGTAGCGGTCGGACAGCGACGCGGCGGCGACCAGCGCGGCGTCGGTGATCCGCACGCCGTGGTGCACCTCGTAGCGCTCCTTGAGCCCGCGCAGAATGCCGATGGTGTCCTCGATGGTCGGCTCCCCGACCACCACCGGCTGGAAGCGGCGCTCCAGCGCCGGGTCCTTCTCGATGTGCTCCCGGTACTCGTCCAGCGTGGTGGCGCCGACCATCCGCAGCTCACCGCGGGCGAGCATCGGCTTGAGCATGTTGCCGGCGTCCATCGAGCCCTCACCCTTGCCGGCACCGACGACGGTGTGCAGCTCGTCGAGGAAGGTGATGACCTGCCCGTTGGAGTTCTTGATCTCCTCCAGCACGGACTTCAGCCGCTCCTCGAACTGGCCGCGGTACTGGGCGCCGGCGACCATCGCGCCGAGGTCCAGTGAGACCAGCTTCTTGTCGCGCAGCGACTCGGGCACGTCACCGGCCACGATCCGCTGGGCGAGCCCCTCGACGATGGCGGTCTTGCCGACGCCGGGCTCGCCGATCAGAACCGGGTTGTTCTTGGTACGTCGGGAGAGCACCTGGATCACGCGGCGGATCTCCGAGTCCCGGCCGATCACCGGGTCGATCTTCCCGTCGCGGGCGCTGGCGGTCAGGTCCACGCCGTACTTGGCCAGGGCCTGGTAGGTCTGCTCCGGGTCGGCGGTGGTGACCCGCCGGTCCCCACCCCGGACACTCGGGAAGGCGGCGACCAGGGTCTCCTCGGTGGCGCCGACCGACGTCAGCGCGCCGGACACCGCGCCGCCGACCCGGGCCAGGCCGGCGAGCAGGTGCTCGGTGGAGGTGTACTCGTCGCCCAGCGGCCGGGCGATCTGCTCGGCGGCGCCGATGGCGTTGACGAACTCCCGGGCCAGCGTGGGCTCGGCGATGCTGGAGCCCCGCGCGGCCGGCAGGGCGTCGACCGCGCGCTGGGCGGCCCGGCGCAGCTCGGCGGGGTCGGCCCCGACCGCGCGCAGCAGGCCGGCGGCGGTCGAGCCGTCGGTGTCCAGCAGTGACAGCAGCAGGTGCCAGGGCTCCACGGTGGCGTGGCCGCGCTGGTTCGCCAGGGCGACGGCACCGGTGATGGTCTCGCGGCTCTTGGTGGTGAGGCGTTCGGTGTTCATGGGCTCCCCCGGATCGGCGTTGTCCATTGGGTTGGACCCAACCAGAGTTGAGCGTATTCCGCTCAACCCTAACGCTGTGACGCCCATCACTCTCGGCGACGCCAGCGCCAGTCGAACTCCCCGGCCGCCGGTGGCGGGCCGGGCAGCGGGTCGGTGTCCGGCCCGGTCGACAGTCCGGCCAGCAGCACCGCGAGCTGACGGCGGCGCAGCTGCCCGGTCCGCTCCGGATCGGGTACGCGCACCGCGGCGCACGCCTCCAGCAGCAGCCCCAGGTCCTGCACGACCACGTCGGGGCGCAGCCGCCCGCTGGAGCGGGCCCGCTCGAACAGGGCGGTGGCCAGCTCGCTGGCGCGCATCGCGTCCCGGCCCATCTCCTCGGTCGGAGTGAAGGTGCCGGCCAGGTGAACGGTGAGCGAGTGCACGTCGGCGTCGACCACCCGGGCCAGGAACCCGGCGAACGCGGCCCAGTCGTCCGGCTCCGCCATGGCGGTCTCGGCTTCGGCGATGTAGTGGCGCAACCCGTCGTGGCAGAGCTGGCGCAGCAGGTCCTCCTTGCCCGCGTACCGCCGGTAGAGCGCGCTGATGCCGACGCCGGCACGTTCGGCGACGGCGGCGATCGGCGCCTTCGGATCGTCGAGGAAGACCGCGCGGGCGGCCTCGAGGATCACCTCGTTGTTGCGGGCGGCCTGGGCACGGCGGCCGGCCAGCGGCGCGTCCGTCTTTCCGCGGGGAGGTGGCATGCCACCAGAATAGCAGTGGAACGGACCGTTCCGGTCTGCTACTGTGGTAGCGGAACGAAACATTCCGTTCCGAAGGAGTACCGAGATGACCGGCACCGCGATCCGCCCGTTCCGCGTCGAGGTCCCGCAGACCGCCCTCGACGACCTGGCAGCCCGGCTCGGCCGCACGGTCTGGCCCGCCGACCTGCCCGGCGCCGGTGCCACCTACGGGATGAGCACCGACCGGGTCCGCGCCCTCGTCGACCGGTGGCGGGACGGGTTCGACTGGCGCGCAGTCGAGGCCCGACTGAACGGGTACCCGCAGTTCGTCACCGAGATCGACGGCGAGCAGATCCACTTCCTGCACGTCCGGTCGTCCCGGCCGGACGCCACCCCGCTGGTGCTCACCCACGGCTGGCCCGGCTCGGTGCTGGAGTACCTGGACGTGATCGCCCCGCTCACCGAGCCGACCGCACCGGACGCGCCGGCCTTCCACCTGGTCATCCCGTCGCTGCCCGGCTTCGGGTTCAGCGGCCCGACCCGCAGCGCCGGCTGGAACCGGTACCGCACCGCCCGCGCCTGGGCCGAGCTGATGAGCCGACTGGGGTACGACCGCTACGGCGCGGTCGGCAACGACGCCGGCTCAATGGTCGCGCCGGAGTTGGGCCGGATCGACGCGGCGCACGTGCTCGGCGTGCACGTCACCCAGCTCTTCTCGTTCCCCTCGGGCGACCCGGCCGAGTTCGCCGGGCTGTCCGAGGCGGACCAGGCGGCGCTCGAGCACCTCCAGTGGTTCTACGAGAACAAGTTCTCCTTCAACCAGGTGCACAGCCAGCAGCCGCAGACCCTGGCGTTCGGGCTGGCCGACTCGCCGGTCGGGCTGCTGGCCTGGAACGCCCAACTCTTCGACGAGAGCCTCGACGCCGACTTCATCCTGGCCAACGTGGCGCTCTACTGGTTCACCGGCACGGCCACCTCGGCGATCCGGTTCTACTGGGAGGACGCGCACGCCGGCGACGCGCCTACCGGGCCGACCACCGTGCCGACCGCGCTGGCCATGTTCCCCGGTGACTTCCAGTCGATCCGCCGCTTCGCCGAGCGGGACCACGCGAACATCGTCCGGTGGACGGCGTACGGAACGGACGTCGAGGGCCGCGGCGACGTCGGCGGCCACTACGCCGCCCACCAGGCCACCGACGTGCTGGTCGCGGATGTCCGCGAGTTCTTCGCCAGCCTTCGCTGACCGTGGCGCGCCCGGGTGCCCACCCCGCTCTGCCGGGGTGGGTACCGGCGCATCCCGAGTGGTAGGTCCACTCCGCTTCCCGGAAGTCGGGGCGTCCGGACTGCCGGGACACCGCGACATCGCCGAAACCGAGTCGATCAACGAGGGCCTCAGATCGAGCGGGAGCCATCGATCTTGGAAGGAGGTGGCCCCTGGAGGGGCCGAACTCGACCAAGATCTGGGCTTGGTTCACTAGGCGGTAGCCTTGGCGGGTGCGAGTACGAGTCGAGCAGACCGCCCTTCCCGGGATCGGGGTACGTCACGATCTGGTGACCGAGTCCGGACGCCGCCTGGGCGTGGTCTCCCACCGCAATGGCCGCCGGGATCTTGTCCTCTACGACCCCGACGATCCCGATTCCTGCCAGGCGGACATCCCGCTGACCGACGACGAGGCGGAGGCGCTGGCCGACATCCTCGGCGCGTCGCTGATGCTCGGCCAGCTCTCCGGGCTGCGCGAGCAGGCCGCCGGTCTGCTCACCGAGCAGATCGCCATCACGGCGGGGTCGCGGTACGTCAATCGGAAGCTCGGTGACACCAAGGCGCGTACCCGCACCAGCGCCTCCATCGTGGCGGTGTTGCGCGACGGCGAGGTGATCGTCTCGCCGCTTCCCACCTTCCGCTTCGCAGCCGGTGACGTGGTGGTCGTCGTGGGGACCCGCAAGGGTCTCGACGGTGTCTCCGCCATCCTCGCCGACAGTGACCCGGACGGCTGAGGCGGATGCACGACTCCACCACACTGCTCGTCGAGGTCGGCGCGCTGCTGTTGTTGCTCGGTGTCCTCGGTCGACTCAGCCGCCGCGTCGGTCTTTCGCCCATCCCCCTCTACCTGCTCGCCGGGCTGGCGTTCGGGCACGGTGGGCTGCTCCCGCTCGCGGCCAGCGAGGAGTTCTTCGCGGTCGGGGCCGAGATCGGCGTCATCCTGCTGCTGGTCATGCTCGGCCTGGAGTACTCGGCCAACGAACTGGTCGGCAACCTCCGGTCGGCGGCCCCGGCCGGGCTGATCGACGGCGTACTCAACGCACTGCCCGGCGCCGCGTTCGCCCTGCTGCTCGGCTGGGACTGGGTGGCCGCCCTGGTGCTCGGCGGCATCACCTGGGTCTCGTCCTCCGGAGTGATCGCCAAGGTCCTCGGCGACCTGGGCCGACTCGGTAACCGGGAGACCCCGGTGATCCTCTCGGTCCTGGTGATCGAGGACCTGGCGATGGCCCTGTACCTGCCGCTGGTCACCGCGGTGCTGGCCGGCACCGGCCTGCTCGGCGGCGGCATCGCGCTCACCGTGGCGGTGGGAACGGTGCTGCTCGTGCTGGTGCTCGCCATCCGGTACGGCCATCTGATCTCCTCCGCCCTGTCGGCGAAGGATCCGGAGGCGCTGCTGCTCGGCGTACTCGGGCTGACCCTGCTCATCGCCGGTCTCGCGGCGAAGCTCCAGGTGTCGGCGGCGGTCGGCGCGTTCCTCGTCGGCATCGCGCTCTCCGGGCCGGTGGCACACCACGCCACCGAGCTGCTCTCCCCGCTGCGGGACCTGTTCGCCGCGGTGTTCTTCGTCTTCTTCGGGCTGGTCACCGACCCACGGGACATCCCACCCGTGCTGCTGCCGGCGCTCGCGCTGGCCGTGGTCACCATGGCGACGAAGACGCTCACCGGTTACCTCGCGGCTCGCCGCGTCGGCATCGCCGAACCTGGTCGATGGCGGGCCGGCCTGGCACTCGTACCCCGCGGTGAGTTCTCCATCGTCATCGCCGGGCTCGCGGTGGCCGCCGGCAGCGTCGAGCCGCGGTTGGCGGCGCTGGCCACGGCGTACGTCCTGATTACCGTGGTGACCGGGCCGATGCTGGCCCGACTGCCCGACTTCCCGTGGTTCAAGCGGTGGCTGCGCACCCGTGCGGCGGCCGAGCGGCGGGAGCCGGTTCCGATCCACGACTGACGCGCCACCGCCGTTGACATGGTCCCGATCGACACGTCAACGGCGGTGGGCGGGCCCTCCGACCATCCGGTGGACCAGGCCAGGCCAACGGTTGCTGAATTGCTCCCTGCGGGGACTACCGCAGCACCCGACGGCGGGTTACCGTTTCGCCCCAGCAGCCAAGGTCCGCGGGTGGCCAGTGCCAACGCGGGCGAAAGTGGAAGGTTGGCCGGTGAGCGTGCAGGAGTCGACGTTCCACGGCTTCGCCAACCCCGTCGATCCGACTCCGGCGGAGTTGCGAGCTTGGGCGTACCAGCCCGATTCGGTGCCCTTGGCTTCGATGCCGCCGGATTGGGACCTACTGGTCTCCGGCGACCGGCTCATCCTGACGCTCTTCGAGTTGGCGATGGACCCGACCTGCCCGGCCCGCCGCTTCGCGCTGCACTGCCTCTACATCTACGCGGCCGACGGCATCCGGACGAACTTCCGCGCCCACCCCAAGCGCCGCTTCCGCAAGCTGGTCGAGCAGGCCGAGCGCGACGGCGACGAGCTGATGAAGATCTGGGCACACAACGGCCGCGTGCTGCTGGCCCGACCGGATCTCTTCGTCTACCGGGACTGGTGCGAAGGCGGCCTGGTCCGCGAGAACCGCCGCCTCGGCTGACGCCGCCCCACCGCGGGCGTCACTGCGTCCCGGCCCGCACTCAGGACGACGAACGGGCCGGGACCCCCCGTGGGTCCCGGCCCGCACGTCGGTTACCGGTCGGTCTGCTTTCGCTGGGTCTCGGCCCGGGCCTGGTCGACGCCGTGGTCGACCTGGTCGGCGAACCGCCCTTCGGTGATCCGGTCCCGAAAGCTTCCCTCGGTCACCTTGTCGAACTTCTCGCGGACGGTGTCGGCCAGGTCTTCGAGCCGGTCCTCCGTCTGCTGAGCCATTTGCTGGGCCATCTTCTTCGCCGGCTCCGCCATCGCTCCCCCTGCTATGCCGGTAGGTCCGAATTAAGCCGATAGAACCCGTATCGACAGGCTAGCCGGAACGGCCCGGCCCGCGCCGGGAAATCCGGTGCGGGCCGGGCCGAAGAAAGGAACCGGAAGAGCAGGTCAGCGATCGGGCGTACGGCGGGGTCGCCAGACCACCAGGGCGGTGGACGTGCGGTTGGTGGGCACCAGATCGCGGCCCGGGAAGCGGGCCAACGACTCCAGCTCGGCCACCCGGCGGTACGCGGCGTCCAGCTCCGCCTCCAGCCGGGCCACCCGCTGCTGCGCCTGCTCCAGCAGCCGCTCCAGCCCGATGATCCGCTTGACTCCGGCGAGGTTGATCCCGTCGTCCTGACTGAGCCGCTGCACCTCGCGCAGCAGCACCACGTCACGGACGCTGTAGCGACGCCCGCCGCCGGCCGCCCGGCCGGGCTGCACCAGGCCGAGACGGTCGTACTGGCGCAGGGTCTGCGGGTGCATCCCCGCCATTCGTGCCGCCACCGAGATCATCAGCACCTTGGCCTCGTAGGCAGGGTCACTCGAACCGAGGAATTCGCCCGACATCCCGCTCACCTCCGCGTCCATCCCACCGGACTAACTGACCCGACGCACCCGAGCGTCGAGATGTTCCCTGGCCGCCGGCGGACTCTGCTCGGCGAACGCCTCCAGTGCCGTCCGCGCCTCGTCCGACAATCGAGCCGGCACCACCACGTCCAGCGTGACCAGCAGGTCGCCGGCCTGCCCGTCGCGGCGGACCACACCCTTGCCCCGGGCCCGCAGCACGCGCCCGCTCGGCGTGCCGGGCGGGACCCGCAGGGTCACCGCGCCGTCGAGCGTCGGCACCCGCAGGTCCGTGCCGAAAACGGCCTCCGCGAAGGTGACCGGCACGGTCAACGTCAGGTCGTCACCGGTACGACCGAACAGCTCGTCCGGCCGGACCTTGACCTGCACGAACAGGTCACCGGCCGGGCCACCGCGCTCACCCGGCTCGCCCCGCCCGGCCAGCCGGATCCGCTGGCCGTCGGCCACCCCGGCCGGGAAGCGCACGTTCAGCGTGCGGGTCTTGGTGACCCCACCGCTGCCGTGGCACTCCGGGCACTTCTCCTCGACCACCGTGCCGACGCCCTGGCAGGTGCGGCACGGCTCGGAGAAGCTGAACGACCCCTGGTTGCGGGTGGTCACCCCGGCGCCGTGGCAGGCCGGGCAGGTCCGCGGCTGGGTGCCGGGCTTGGCGCCGTTGCCGTGGCACGTGTCGCAGACGCCCGGGGCGCGCAGCGTCAGCGGCAGGGTCACGCCCCGCACCGCGTCGCCGAAGTCCAGCGCCACCTCGGCTTCCACGTCCCGACCCCGGGCCGGACCGCGCGGCGCGGACTGCCCACCGGCCGAGCCGCCGGAGAAGATCGAGCTGAACAGGTCCTGGAAGCCGGCCCCGCCGAAGCGACGGTCGCCCCCCGCCCCGCCGCCGAACATGTCGGAGACGTCGAACGGCATGCCGCCCGGCTGGCCGGCGCCCCGTGCGTTACGCCGGAACGCGCCCGAGCCGAACAGCGAGCGCATCTCGTCGTACTCCCGGCGGCGGCTGCTGTCCGAGAGCACGTTGTACGCCTCGGAAACGGCCTTGAACCGCTCCTCGGCCTTCGGGTCGCCCGGGTTGTGGTCCGGGTGCGACTCCCGAGCCAACTTGCGGTACGCCTTCTTGATGTCATCCGCGGAGGCGGCCTTGTCCACGCCGAGCACGGCGTAGAAGTCCTTCTCGAGCCAGTCCTTCGAACTCACCGGTCCACCCCCTTCCGACCTTCGTGGCCCGGCCGTCCCGCCCACCGCATCGCGGCGGGCGGGACAAACCGGTCACCGTCTCGCACTATTCCGGATCCGCGACCGCTACCAGCGCGGGGCGCAGCAGCCGCTCACCGAGCTGGTAGCCGCGCCGCATGACCTGCACGCAGGTCGGCTCGCCGACCTCGGCCGAGGTCTGGTGCGCGACCGCCTCGTGCCGGGTCGGATCGAACGGGTCGCCCTGCTCGCCGAAGGCGGTCAGGCCGAACTTGCCCAGCGCGGTGGTGAGCTGTTCCGCCACCGATCCGAACGGCCCGACCAGGTCGCCGTGTTCCCGGGCCCGGTCCAGGTCGTCCAGGATCGGCAGCAGTGCGGCCAGCACCGAGCCGGTCGCCTGCTCCTGCACCAGGCTGCGGTCCCGGTCCACCCGCTTGCGGTAGTTGGCGTACTCCGCCGACACCCGCTGCAGGTCCCGCGTCCGCTCGTCCAGCTCGGCCCGGAGCGCCTCCAGCTCGGCACCCAGCGGCGAGCCGGTGCCGGTGCCGGCACCGTCGACCGGCTGCGCCGGGGCGTCCACCACCGGCGGACTGGACGGCGCCGACCCGTCGACCAGGGTGGCCTCGATCTCGATCTCGTCGACCACGACCTCGGCGTCCTCGACCAGGCCCTCGGCCGGAACGTCGCTGCCCGCGTCGGCGGCGGCCCCCTCGGGCTCCGTGGTGTCGCTGAGCTTGCGGTTGTTGCGGATGACGACCCGCTCCCCGTCGCCGGTGGCCGGCTCGGTGGGCGCGGAGCCACCCGGCGCCGACCCGGTGTCGCCCGGGTCGGCGGCTCGTGGCTTCTGCGTCATGCGGCTACCTCATCCCCTTCGCAGTGGATACGTGTCGGAGGCCGACGGTCACTTCTTGCCGTCCTCGTCCACGATCTCCGCGTCGACCACGTCGTCGGCGCCACCGGCAGCGCCGGCCTGCGGGCCGGTCGCCCCGGTCGCACCCGGGCCGGCCTCGCCACCCGGCTGCTGGTCCTGCTCGGCCTGCTGCGAGTAGAGCAGCGAACCGGCCTGCTGGGAGACCTGCGCGAGCCGCTCGTGCGCCGACTTGATCTTTTCGATGTCCTGACCGCCGAGGGCGCCACGCAGCTCGCCGAGCGCCTCGTTGAGCTGCTCCCGGGTCTCGCTGGGCAGCTTGTCGCCGCTCTCGGCGAGGAACTTCTCGGTCTGCCACTGGAGCGCCTCGGCCACGTTGCGGGTCTCGGCGTCGTCGCGGCGGCGCTTGTCCTCCTCCGCGTGCTCCTCGGCGTCCCGGCGCATCCGCTCGATGTCGTCCTTCGGCAGCGAGGAGCCGCCGGTGATCGTCATCTTCTGTTCCTTGCCGGTGCCCAGGTCCTTGGCGTGCACGTTGACGATGCCGTTGGCGTCGATGTCGAACGCGACCTCGATCTGCGGCACGCCGCGCGGCGCCGGCGGGAGGCCGGTCAGCTCGAAGGTGCCGAGCTTCTTGTTGTAGGACGCGATCTCCCGCTCGCCCTGGAACACCTGGATCAGCACCGACGGCTGGTTGTCGTCCGCCGTGGTGAAGACCTCGGAGCGCTTGGTCGGGATGGTGGTGTTGCGCTCGATCAGCTTGGTGAAGATGCCGCCCTTGGTCTCGATGCCCAGGCTCAGCGGGGTCACGTCGAGCAGCAGGACGTCCTTGACCTCGCCCTTGAGCACGCCGGCCTGGAGCGCGGCGCCGACGGCGACGACCTCGTCCGGGTTGACGCCCTTGTTGGGGTCACGGCCGGTGAGCTGCTTGACCAGGTCGGTCACGGCCGGCATCCGGGTCGAGCCGCCGACCAGGATCACGTGCTCGACGTCGGAGATCTTGATCCCGGCGTCCTTCACGGCCTGCTCGAACGGGCCCTTGCACCGGTCCAGCAGGTCCTGCGTCATCCGCTGGAACTCGGCGCGGCTGAGCGTCACGTCGAGGTGCAGCGGGCCGGCGGCGCCGGCCGTGATGTACGGCAGGTTGATGTTGGTGGTGGTGGCGGCCGACAGCTCGATCTTGGCCTTCTCGGCGGCCTCACGGAGCCGCTGCAGGGCCATCTTGTCCTGGCTTAGGTCGATGCCGTGCTCACCGCGGAAGGTCTTGACCAGGTGGTCGATGATCCGCTGGTCCCAGTCGTCGCCACCGAGCTGGTTGTCACCGCTGGTCGACTTGACCTCGACGACGCCCTCGGCCAGCTCCAGCAGCGACACGTCGAAGGTGCCGCCGCCGAGGTCGAAGACCAGGACGGTCTGCTCCTTGGAGCCCTTGTCCAGCCCGTACGCCAGGGCGGCCGCGGTCGGCTCGTTGACGATCCGCAGCACATTGAAGCCGGCGATCTCTCCGGCCTCCTTGGTCGACTGGCGCTGGCCGTCGTTGAAGTAGGCCGGAACGGTGATCACCGCGTCGGTGATCTGCTCACCCAGGTACGCCTCGGCGTCCCGCTTGAGCTTCATCAGCGTCCGGGCCGAGATCTCCTGCGGGGTGTACTTCTTGCCGTCGATGTCGACGGACCAGTTGGTGCCGATCTCCCGCTTGACCGAGCGGATCGTCCGGTCCGGGTTGGTCACCGCCTGGCGCTTGGCGACCTCACCGACGAGCACCTCGCCGTTACGGGCGAACGCGACGATCGACGGAGTCGTCCGCGAGCCCTCAGCGTTGGCGATGACGGTGGGCTCACCGCCCTCGAGAACGCTGACGCAGGAGTTCGTCGTGCCGAGGTCGATACCGACCGCACGTGCCATCTTCGCTTCCTCGCTTCGTAAGGTTGTGCAGGTGACGGGCACCGCCCGCGGACTGCCTGGCGGGCACCGCCCGCAGCGGGCCCACCACAAGTTGAGTGAACTTGACTCAATAGTGCCACGCCCCGGCCAATCGTCAAGTTGAGTTGAGCCGACCCGACGCAACCCAGCCGTTATTACCGTCCGGTTGTCTTCTCTTGCATCGGTCGGGCACGCTTTAGCGGTGACGACGCACGGCGATTCCGCCACCCATTCCGGAGCGCCCGCCGTCGCAGCCCGCACCGGCCCGCCGGACGCCGCGGAGGAGCCGCCCGCCACCACCGGGGACGACAGCCTCCCCGGCGCGCTGCCGGGTCTCCGGGCCGCGATCGGCGCGACCCGGTATCCGCTCGCCCTGCCTTCCGCCGGGCCGGCCCGGCACACCGCCAGCGCCCTCACCGACCAGCTCGACGACTACCTGCTGCCCCGGCTCGCCCGGCTCGACGCGCCACTGCTCGTGGTGGTCGGCGGTTCCACCGGCGCGGGCAAGTCGACCCTGGTCAACAGCCTGGTCAAGGCCCGGGTCAGCGCGGCCGGCGTGCTCCGGCCGACCACCCGCTCACCGGTGCTGGTCTGCAACCCGGCCGACGCGGCCTGGTTCCGGCAGGGTGAGCTGCTGCCCGGGCTCACCCGCACCACCGAGCCAAGTGAGGACCCGCGCTCCCTGCACCTGGTCACCGCCCCGGCGCTGCCCGCCGGGCTGGCCTTCCTCGACGCGCCGGACATCGACTCGGTGGTCGACGCCAACCGGGCACTCGCCGGCCAGTTGCTCGCCGCTGCCGACCTCTGGCTGTTCGTCACCACCGCCGCCCGGTACGCCGACGCGGTGCCGTGGGAGCTGCTGCGCAGCGCCCGGGCCCGCGGTGCGGTGATCGCCATGGTGCTGGACCGGGTGCCCGCGGAGGCCACCGACGAGATCTCCGCACACCTGGCCGAGATGCTCACCGCACAGGACCTCGGCCGGGCGCCCCTGTTCGTGCTGCCGGAGACGTGGGTCGACGGTCAGGGGCTGCTGCCCGAGGGTGTCACCGCGCCGCTGGCCGACTGGTTCGCGCGGCTGGCCGGCGACGCCGACGCCCGGGCCGCGGTGGTCCGGCAGACCCTGGACGGGGCGCTGGCCGCGCTGCACCCGGCCGTCGAGGAGCTGGCCGACGCCGCCGACGAGCAGGTCGCCGCCGCCGACAGTCTGGACGAGCGGGTCCGGGCCGCCTACCGGGGCGCCGAACGGACCGTCGAGCAGGGCCTGCGGGACGGCCGCCTGCTCCGTGGCGAGGTGCTCGCCCGCTGGCAGGAGTTCGTCGGCACCGGGGAGCTGTTCCGCACCCTGGAGGCGCGGATCGGGCGGCTGCGGGATCGGATGGTGGCCGCCGTCACCGGTCGGCCGGCACCCGCCGCCGAGCTGCGCAACGCCATCGAGTCGCAGCTGGTCACGCTGCTGCGCGGGGTCGCTTCGGAGGCCGCCGAGGCCGCGTACACCGCGTGGAAGGCGCACCCGGCGGGAGCCGGGCTGCTCAACCCGGGGCTCGCCCACCCCGGCGGCGACCTGCCCGAGCGCGCCGAGCGGATGGTCCGGGACTGGCAGCGCGGGGTGCTGGAGCTGGTGCGGGTCGAGGGCGGCGACAAGCGGATCGTGGCCCGCACCGCCGCGTACGCGGTGAACGCCACCGGGCTCGCCGTGATGATCGCCGTGTTCGCGTCCACCGCGTTCATCCCGACCGGGCTGGAGGTGGCCACCGGGGCCGGCACCACCGTCGCGGCCCAGGCCGTACTCCAGGCGATCTTCGGCGACCAGGCGGTGCGTACCCTCGCCGCCAAGGCCCGTGCGGACCTGCTGGACCGGGTGCGGACGCTGCTCGACGCGGAGGCCGACCGCTTCCTGACCCGCACCGCCGAAGCCCGCCCCGCCGCGGACGCCGGCGACGGGTTGCGCAGGGCCGCCGGCCGGGTCGAGCTGGCCCGGCACCGCAGCGGCCTGGCAACCGGCGACACACCGCCGGCCGCCGACGAGGATGGCTCCCGGTGAGCAACATCGCCGGCCGGGTACGCGAGGCGTTCCGGGGTGACCAGCGGATCGACCCCGATGCGCTGATCGCCCGCCTGGACGCGGTACGCCGGTTCCTGACCGCGGTGGACGGCCTGCTGCCGGACTCCGAGCTGGTGCCCGCGCACACCCTGGTCGAGCGGGCCGGCACCCGGCTCACCCTGTCCCGCGACCACACCGTGGTCGCCCTGGCCGGCGCCACCGGCAGCGGCAAGTCCAGCCTGTTCAACGCGCTGGCCCGGCTGGAGCTCTCGCCGGTCGGGGTCCGCCGCCCGACGACCGGCGTCACGCACGCCTGCGTGTGGGGCGCGCTGGAGGGCGCCAACCGACTGCTCGACTGGATCGGTGTGCTGCCCCGGCACCGCTTCGTCCGCGAGAGCGCGCTGGACGCGGACGACGAGACCGCGCTGCACGGGCTGATCCTGCTCGACCTGCCCGACTTCGACTCGGTGCAGCGGGCCCACCGACTGGAGGTGGACCGGCTGCTCGGCCTGGTCGACCAGGTGGTCTGGGTGGTCGACCCGCAGAAGTACGCCGACCGGGTCATCCACGACAGCTACCTCCGCGAGTTCCACCGCCACCGGGACGTCACCCTGGTCGTGCTCAACCAGGCCGACCGGCTGCCCCCGGCCGAACTGCCCCGGGTCCTGGACGACCTGCGCCGGCTGCTCGATGCGGACGGGCTGACCGGCGTGCCGCTGCTGGCCACCACCGCCATCGATCCGGCCGGGATGGTGGGGCTGCGCACCGCGCTGGAACGGACGGTCGCCGAGCGGCAGGCGGCGCTGCGACGGCTGGCCGGCGATGTCGACACGGTGGTCGCCGCGCTGGACGAGCTGGTCGGCTCCGCCCGACCGGCGGGCGGACCGGACGACACCGCCGTCGACGGGTTGAACCGGGCACTGGCCGGCGCGGCCGGAGTGCCGGCGGTGACGGAGGCGGTGGAGCAGGCGTACCGGCACCGGGCCGGCGCGGTCACCGGCTGGCCGGTGGTCCGGGGCTGGCGGCGGCTGCGACCCGACCCGCTGCGCCGCCTGCACCTGCCCGGCCCGGCCGGCGATCAGGCCGACCCGGCGGAGAGCCTGGTCGCGGCAACCTCGGTACCGGACCCGACGGCCGCCCAGCGCTCGGCGCTCGGTCTGGCCATCCGTGCGGTGGCCGATCGGGCCGCCGCCGACCTGCCTGCCGCCTGGCCGGCGGCGGTCACCGCCGCCGCCCGGTCCCGCCTCGGCGACCTGCCGGACGCGCTGGACCGCGCGATCGCCGGCACCGACCTGGGCCTGGGCCGTCGACCCGTCTGGTGGCGGCTGGTCGGCGGTGTCCAGTGGCTGGTCACCCTGGCCGCCGTGGTCGGGCTGGGCTGGTTAATGCTCGGCTACGCGCTGCGGGCGCTCGGCCTGCCCGCACTGGACAACCCGATGGTCGGGCAGGTGCCACTGCCCACCCTGCTGCTGCTCGGCGGGCTGCTGGCCGGGCTGCTGGTGGCCGCGCTGACCCGACCGGTGGTGCGCTGGGCGGCCCGGCTTGCCCGAAGCCGCGCCGAGCAGCGGCTGACGGCCGAGGTCGCCCGCGTGGGCGAGGAGTACGTGCTCGCCCCGGTGCGGATCGTGCTCGCCTCGTACGCGCAGGCACGCGACGCGCTGCGGGATGCCGCCCGCCGCTGACGCTCAGCACGGCTCGCTACCCCTCTGCACATCCCCCGAGCGGCGTAGGGTCGGAGCATGGCCACGCCTCAGACCCCCTACGACGCGGTGCTGCACGCCGCACGCGACGTGACCAAGCTGGAGTCGGCGCTGGACGCCGAGATGCTCGGCAGCGCCCTCCTGGGCAGCGTCTACGCGATCGCGGAGACCGACCGCGACACCGCCGTACGGGAGTTCGTCACCGGGTTCCTCGCCGCCACCGCCCGCCGCCGGATCGCTGCGGCGACCACCATCCGGCAGGTCTTCGCCACGCTCATCCCCGACGCCGAGGGCACCGAACGGGTGCGCCCGGGCAGCCAGGCGCCAGCCTGGACGGGTCAGCTCGGCCGGGTGCACCTCACCGGCAGCTGGGCGTACGGCGACGTGTACGGCGATCAGACCTCCTACCTCGCCACCTTCGCCTACGACGACGCGGCCGGCGGCCCCGAGCACGCGCTGGTGGCCCTGGTCGACCACAACATCGGGATCACCAAGGACATCTTCGTCGGCGGGCCGGCGGAACGGATCCTGGACCAGGTCCGCCAGATGTGCGCGGACGACGAGCTGACCTGGTTCCGTACCGAGGATCCTGCCCAACTGCGTGGCGAGGTGGCCCGCCACCTCGCCGTCACCGACGAGCTGAGCGAGCTGCCCGGCGAGGGCTCACTCGCCACCGATCGGGCGCTGGTCGGCGCCCGGCTGGCGCTGCTGCCCACCGCCGCCGCCCCAACCAGCCCGGCCGAGGTCGAGCCGCTCTCCGCCGCCGAGCGCACCGAGCTGGTCCGGCGGTTCCTGGCCGCGCCGGAGGCCGCACGGTTCGGGCTCGACGCCGTCGACGGCGCGGAGCTGGCCTCGCTGCACTTCTGCCTGAGCCTGCTGCTGGACCATTCGGCGACCTTCCCGGACGCCGACCCGATGCGGTGGAGCCCCGCGGTGTCCGGGCTCTTCCTGCTCGACTGGGTACACCGCCGGGCGGTACTGGACATGGACGACGCGGCGATGCTGCCCCGTGTGCTGCGCGCCTGGGCCCGGTACGCGTCGCGCCAGCGTGGACTTTCCGAAACGGCCGCGACGCGCACCGACGAGGCGATCGAGGAGATGGTGGCGGAGTTCGCCCGCCTCTACTCGACCGGTGAGCGGCGTAGCCCGGCCACCGCGGCGGTGGCCCAGCTGATGGCCGACGGGGTCGACCCGGACGACCCGGCCGCGCTGGACGCCTGGATCGAGGCGAACCGGCACCGTCTCGCCGACGACGGCGCCTGACGGCATTCCGGGCGGGCGGGCACGTCGCCGCCCGCCCGGACCCCGCCGGCACAGCGGACCCGGTCACCGCGCCGGCCCGGTCAGCGCAGCAGACCGAAGACCACTCCGGAGATAATTGCGCCGAGCACGCCGCCGGCCAGCACCTGCGCCACGGTGTGGTCCCGTAGCCGCACCCGGGCCCAGCCGACCACGCCCAGCAGTGGCACGGCGACGAGCAGCTCGGTCCCGAAGGTCAGCACCAGGATGATCAGCGTGCCGGCGGCCACCGCCGAGTGGATCGACATCTTCCACCAGTGGCTCACCGACACGGCGACCACCAGTCCGGCCAGCCCGGCCACCGCCAGTGCCAGCAACGGACGGGGTGCTCCGAGCACCGCGAGCAGGGCCAGCCCTGCGGCGACCGAGCCGAGGCCGACCAGCAACGGCACCCGGCGCTGGTCCCGGCGACCGATGTGGTGGTCCGTGAGCCGGCCACGGCGTACGCCGCCGACGATGTAGGCGAACGGAATGCCGGTGACGAAGAGCGTGGCGAGCAGACCCCACGCCAGGCCGTGACCAGGGTTGCGGGAGCTGTGCCAGCTCACGGTGACCATCAGCACCGACACCAGCACGGCGGGCGCGGTCAGCTCGGTGACCAGCCGGGCGATCCGCAGCCCCGGCCCCTGCCGGGCGGTGACCGGGCGGAGTTCCGCACCGCCGCCCACGCCACCCCCTCCGGTACGCCCCTATCGCCGACCGCCGCCGGCACCGGGTCGGTCGCGCCTGACCGTCACCGTACCGCCGGGGACACCGTGGAGTACGTGTGTCCGGCCAGCGGCGTTGGACTGGCCGTGGGGGTGGGTCGGTCGGCCGGGAACGTCGGGGATGTCGCGACGGTCGGGTGGGGCCGGCTCGGCGATGAACTGGGCGTGGCGGGTGGCGTGGTCGTGGCGGGTGTCGTGGTCGTGGTGGCCGGCTCGGACAGGGTGCTGGTCGGCACGGCGGTCGCGGTCGGGGAGTCGGTCACGGTGGGGGTCGACGGCGGGGTCGGTGTCGGGGTCGGTGTCGGGCTCGGGTCCGGCGGGCGGGTCGGCGAGGGTGCCGGGGACGGGCTGGTCGGGGGCGAGGCCGGGGGCGTACCCCGGGTGGGCCTCGGCGAGGGCGGGGGCACCACGCGGACCGGCCCCGGATCGGCCTCGGTCGGGCCCGGGTCCGTCCGGTCCTGGTCACGTCGGGGAGCCGTGGGTAGCCAGCCGGCGGTGGCGGTCGGACCGACGTCGGGCGTGGCGGGTGGCGGGAGCGCCGGTTGGCTGGTCGCCGGCACCGGGATCACCACCGGCCCGACCGACGGGGTCGGGATGAACGGGGTGCTGCTGTCCGGCAGCGCGGTGCTGCCCGGCGTGGCCGAGCCCGCGCTGATGGCGGCGAGGATGGGCATCGACGCGGTGCCGGCCAGCAGCGCGACGGTGAGCAGGTAGCCCCGGGAGGGGCCGCCGGCGCCGGGAGCGCGGTGCGCGCCGACCACCCGGCGGTAGCCGTCGGCCGACCGCTGCCGACCGAGTGCGGGCGTGCCGGGACCGTCACCTGGCTCGTACACCACACACCCCTTGTCGTCAGCCGTCGGAGGGCGCGGATGGACGTCGCCGGCTGGAGAACCCCGGCAAATCACCCGATCGGCGCGATCCTGCGGGAAACAGCCTCGCCCAGTTACCGTCCGTCAGCCAACCTCCACTGCGTGTCGACACGCGGAGACGGGCCGAACGGTGACGAACCATCGCCGTAACGCCTGGTTGGCACCGTCGGGCACGATGGCGACAAACGACCTCAAACGGGGGGCGGTCGGAACGTGGGGCGGGCGTACTGTGGGCGCGCTCACCTGCTCTGCGAATATGGAGCACGACGGCAACGCAGCCGTGACCTCCGCGCACCCTCGCGGCAGGCGCGGTTGAGCGCCGGCGCTCCCGAACCGGGTTCGGCCAGAATCCGGCTCATGCCGCGCGGCAACCCCCACCGGGGCTAGGCGCGGCCGCCAGGAACCGGTCCGGCAGCAGCCGGACAGGCGCACGAGTTGCGCGGCCGGGTGACCCCCCGGTGCCGACGCAGACACGACAGGGAGAGACGGATGGCAAAGGGCGACCCCGGGGGCACCACCCGCAGCAGGCGGGCAGCACCCCGCTCCAGGAAGAGCGCGGCCGGCGACCCCGAGCTCGTGCAGCTGCTCACCCCCGAAGGCGAGCGGATCGAGAGCGTCACCGGGCCGGACGGCAACGAGTACCGCGTCGACTTCACCGACGAGGAGTACCGCGGGCTCTACCGCGACCTCGTGCTGGTCCGCAAGCTCGACGCCGAGGCGACCGCGCTCCAGCGCCAGGGCGAACTGGGCATCTGGGCCAGCCTGCTCGGCCAGGAGGCGGCGCAGGTCGGCTCCGGGCGGGCGCTGCGCACCCAGGACATGGCCTTCCCGACCTACCGGGAGCACGGCGTCCTCTACTGCCGCGGCATCGACCCGATCATGCCGCTCGGCCTGTTCCGCGGCGTCGACCAGGGCGGCTGGGACCCGAACGAGTTCAAGTTCAACATGTACACGATCGTGATCGGGGCGCAGACCCTGCACGCGACGGGCTACGCCATGGGCATCACCATGGACGGCAAGACCGGCACCAACGACGGTGAAGCGGTGATCGCCTACTTCGGCGACGGGGCCACCAGCCAGGGTGACGTCAACGAGGCGTTCGTCTGGGCCGGCGTGTTCAACGCGCCGATGGTCTTCTTCTGCCAGAACAACCAGTACGCGATCTCCGAGCCGCTGGAGCGGCAGACCCGGATCCCGCTCTATCAGCGGGCCGCCGGCTTCGGCTTCCCCGGCATCCGCGTGGACGGCAACGACGTGCTGGCCACGTACGCGGTCACCCGCACCGCGCTGGACAACGCCCGGCACGGGCAGGGCCCGAGCCTGATCGAGGCGTACACCTACCGGATGGGCGCACACACCACCTCCGACGACCCGACCCGCTACCGGATCGCCAGCGAGGTCGAGGCGTGGAAGGCCAAGGACCCGATCGCCCGGGTCAAGGTCTTCCTGGAGAAGCAGCAGATCGCCGACGCGGACTTCTTCGCCGAGGTCGACGAGCAGGCCCGCCGCGAGTCGGTGCACCTGCGCGAGCGTGTGCTCGCCATGCCCAACCCCGAGCCGGTGACGATGTTCGACCACGTCTACCCGAACGGGTCTCCGCTGCTCGACGAGCAGCGCGCGCAGTTCAGCCGGTACATGGAGTCGTTCGAGGGGAGCGCCCACTGATGGCCACGGAGACGCTCACCCTCGGCAAGGCCCTCAACACCGGCCTGCGCCGCGCCCTGGAGAACGACCCCAAGGTCGTCATCATGGGCGAGGACGTCGGCAAGCTCGGCGGCGTCTTCCGGATCACCGACGGGCTCCAGAAGGACTTCGGCGACCAGCGGGTGATCGACACCCCGCTGGCCGAGTCCGGCATCATCGGCACCGCGGTCGGTCTGGCCATCCGTGGCTACCGGCCGGTCTGCGAGATCCAGTTCGACGGCTTCGTCTATCCCGCGTACGACCAGATCGTGTCGCAGGTGGCGAAGATGCACTACCGCTCGCGCGGCAAGCTCAGCATCCCGATGGTGATCCGCATCCCGTTCGGTGGCGGCATCGGCGCGGTCGAGCACCACTCCGAGTCGCCGGAGGCGTACTTCGCGCACACCGCCGGCCTGAAGGTGGTGTCCTGCGCCAACCCGCAGGACGCGTACGTGATGATCCAGCAGGCCATCGCCTCCGACGACCCGATCGTCTTCCTGGAGCCCAAGCGGCGCTACTGGGAGAAGGGGCAGGTCGACCTGGACGCGCCGCTGTCCGACGCGTACCCGCTGCACTCGGCCCGGGTGGTCCGGCCCGGCACCGACGTGACCGTGCTGGCGTACGGGCCGATGGTCCGGACGTGCCTGGAGGCGGCGACCGCCGCCGCCGAGGACGGCCGGGAGCTGGAGGTCATCGACCTGCGCTCGCTCTCCCCGCTGGACCTTGCCGCGGCCTACGAGTCGGTGAAGCGCACCGGCCGTGCGGTGGTGGTGCACGAGGCGCCGTCCAACATCGGCCTCGGCGCCGAGCTGGCCGCCCGGATCACCGAGGAGTGCTTCTACTCCCTGGAGTCGCCGGTGCTGCGCGTGACCGGCTTCGACACCCCCTACCCGGCCGCCCGGGTGGAGGAGGAGTACCTGCCCGACCTCGACCGGGTGCTCGACGCCGTCGACCGCACCTTCGGCTGGTGAGCGGCATGTCCCGGATCAAGGAGTTCAACCTGCCCGACCTGGGCGAGGGGTTGACCGAGGGCGAGATCCTGTCGTGGCTGGTCAAGGTCGGCGACACCATCGAGCTGAACCAGCCGATCGTCGAGGTGGAGACGGCGAAGGCGGCCGTGGAGATCCCGGCGAAGTGGGCCGGCCAGGTCCAGGCGATCTTCCACCCGGAGGGCACCACGGTCGAGGTCGGTACGCCGATCATCGCGATCGACACCGACCCGGGCGCCGGCCCGCTGGACGCGCCGTCGACCACGGCCACGCCCGGTGGTGACCTGCCCACCCCGTCGGCGGCCTCGCTGGCAGCCGTCGAGGTGGCACCGGCCGAGGGCATGGTCGAGCCCGGTCTGATCGGCGGCCCCGCCCCGGGTGGGCGGACCGCGGTCCTGGTCGGCTACGGCCCGCGTACCACCGCCGCGAAGCGCCGCCCCCGCAAGGGTGGCGTCCCCGCGCAGGCCGCAGTGGCGCCCACGGCCGCTCCGGCGCCGGTCGCGCCGGCTCCGCAGCCGGTGGCCGCGCCGACGCCGGTCGCTGCGGTGACCGGCGGGCTGGTGCTGGCCAAGCCGCCGGTGCGCAAGCTCGCCAAGGACCTCGGGGTTGACCTGAGCACGTTGACCGGGTCGGGTCCGCTGGGCTCGATCACCCGGGAGGACGTGCAGCAGGCGGCGAGTGGCGCCGTGGCCGAGCCGATCAGGGCGGCGGCGGTGGCGACGAGCGCGGCCAGCTTCGGCGCGGACCGCGAGCAGCGCATCCCGGTCAAGGGGGTACGCAAGCTCACCGCCGAGAACATGTCCCGCTCGGCGTTCACCGCCCCGCACGTGACGGAGTTCCTGACCGTCGACGTGACCCGGGCGATGAAGGCGCTCGACCGGCTGCGCGGCCGGCGGGAGTGGCGCGACGTCCGCGTTTCGCCGCTGCTGCTGGTGGCGAAGGCCGTACTCCTGGCGGTCAAGCGGCACCCGATGGTCAACTCGACCTGGGCCGGCGACGAGATCGTGGTCAAGGAGTACGTCAACCTCGGCATCGCCGCGGCCACCGAGCGTGGCCTCATCGTGCCGAACGTCAAGGACGCGGGCCGGCTCTCGCTACGCGAGCTGGCGGACTCCCTGAACGACCTGGTGCAGACGGCGAAGTCCGGCCGGACCTCGCCGGCGGACATGTCCGGCGGCACCCTGACCATCACCAATGTGGGGGTGTTCGGGGTGGACACCGGGACGCCGATCCTGCCGCCGGGTGAGTCGGCGATCCTGGCCTTCGGCGCGGTGCGGGAGATGCCCTGGGTGCACAAGGGCAAGGTCAAGGCGCGCCAGGTCACCACGCTGGGGTTGAGCTTCGACCACCGGATCATCGACGGTGAGCTGGGCTCGAAGTTCCTGCGCGACATCGGCGACTTCCTCGCCGATCCGGAGGCGGCGCTGCTCGCCTGGACCTGATCGTCCGAACGCCAGCCACGGCCGGTGTGCCACGGGTTAACGCCCGGCACACCGGCCGTGTCCGTTGGGCGACGAAACCGTCGGCGAAACACCCCTCAGACCTTTGATTGTTAGGCAGGTGTCCCAACTCACCTAACAATCGATGGAAGTTAGCCGGGTTCTGCGGTTCAATAGATGCATCAGGGGCCGACAACCGAATAGCCAGGAGGACACCCCCAATGAGCATGATCGAGCGAATCCGCAGTCACCGCGACGCCACCCGCCGCGCCCGTGCCATCGAGCACGCGCTGCGCTCGGCGAACTCGCCGGCCGTCCGCGAGGAACTCCTCATCATCGCCCAGCGTCACATGGGCTGACGCTCCACCGACATTCCTCACCTCCTTCAGATCGATGGCCCGCCCGGCCGACCGGGCGGGCCATCGGCGTTTCCTCCCCTCCCGGCACCGGGATTCCGCCGTGCGGCAGCGCCCGGTACGGTGGGCTTCGGTCGCCGCCCGCCGGGCCGGCACCGGCGGAGCCGATAGAAGCTGCTCGACACCGACCGGCCACGCGGAGTGACGACCGGTGCTCCTTGGACGCCCCGTGTGGTCACCGGATACGGTGCGGGGAGCCCGGCACGCCGGTGACGCCGGCAGCCATGCCGAGGAGACCGATCGGCACCGGCGGCCGACATGTGATGGAGGAGGCGCACCGATGACGTCCGAGGGCCCGCACCGCCCCGGCCAGGAGCCGGACGAGGTGTCACCGGGCGCCGGCGGACCGGCGCCGTACGGCGACCGCCCGGCGCAGCCGGACAACGGCTACAACGCCGCCGGCCCCGACCTGGGCTGGGCACCCCCGCCGCCGGCGCGGCCGAACCCGCCGGCCCCGGCATGGGCCGCTCAGTCTGAGCAGCAGCCGAACCCCGCCTGGGGTGCCGCCGCCGCGCCGCAGCCCACCGAGCCGGCGCAGCCCGCCTGGGCAACCGGCGGTGGCGCGAACGAGCCGCCGCAGCAGCCCGGCACCTGGACCGGCGCGGGTGGCGCACCCGACCACACGCAGCCCGCCCCGTGGGCCGCCCAGCAGCAGGGCTGGACGCCAGCCGAGCAGAGCGCACCCGGGTGGACCCCCGGGGGCGCCGAGCAGCCCGAGTGGGCGCAGGCCCAGCCGGCCGCGCGGGGTGCCGCGCAGGTGCCGCCCGCCACCGCAGCCTGGCCGGCTCAGGACGACCCGGCCCGCTCCGGCGGCTGGAACGCCGACGCCCAGCAGGACGACCCGGCCCGCTCCGGCGGTTGGAGCGGAGCGGCGCAGGCCAACCCGCCCGCCGGCGACTGGCGCGGCGGCGAGTCGCAGCAGGCAGAGTCGGCGCAGGGCGCCGGTTGGGCCACCGGCGCCGCCGGTCAGGGCGATCAGCCGATGTGGACGCCGGCTGAGCAGTCACCACAGACCTGGGGCCAGCCCGCCGAGTCGACCGAGCAGGCGGCCCCCGGGTGGGGCCAGGCCGAGGCGGCCGCCTCCCGGGGCTCGGCTCAGGTGCCGGCTCAGGCGCCGGCGCCGAACTGGCCCGGCCAGGACGACCCGGCCCGCTCCGGCGGCTGGGCCGGACAGCAGCAGCCGGCGCAGCCCGGCGGGTGGGGCGACGGCACCGACGTGAAGCAGGACGAGGCCGCGCAGCCCGCCGCCTGGGGTGGCGCCGAGGGTCGTCCGCAGCAGCCGGACTGGGTGCTCTCGCCGCAGGACCAGCCGGCCGAGCGGCCGGAATCGGCGGAATGGACCGCGGACGCCACCGGCACCCCGGCCCGGGCCAGTGCCAGCGTTCCCAGCAACGACGGGACGCCCGCCTGGGCCGCCGCCCCCGACAACGCCGCCCAGGGCAGCGCCGGCGTGCCGGACGCCCAGCCGTGGGCGCCCGGCGAGGTATGGGGTCGCGCCGAGGCGGAAGCCTCGCAGTCCCGCGGTGAGTGGGAGGCGGGCCGGGGCGACGAGTCGCCGGTCTACCAGCCCGCTCCCGCACCGGGCATCTCGCCCGCGAACGCCGTGCCACTGCCCCCGCAGGAGCAGCGCGTGCCGGGGGCCAGCCTGGCTGCCGCACCGCCGGCCAACTACGGGCCGCCGGCCCAGTACGGCGCTGCCTCCGAGCAGCCGGCGTACGCCGAGCGGGAGAACCCGGACGCCGCCGCGCAGTACGAGGCGGAGCCGGCCGGCTGGGGCCGGGCCGAGGAGGCTCCGGCGGCCGGCGCCGTGGTGCCCGCCCCGCGGGTCTCCCCGGAGGCCGGAGCAGGCCGCGCGGTAGTACCGGCGCCGGATGCCGAGTCGGCGGCCGGCCGGGCGTCGGCGAGTGCATCGGTTCCGTTGGCCAGCCGGGTGATGCCCCCCACCGACCAGGCCGTACGACCGGCCGGCGCGCCCGCGCCGCAGCCCCGGGTGTACGGTCGCCCGCCCCGCCCCGAGCCGGAGAACGAGCCGGAGCAGGCGGCGCCGGAGGCGTTCCAGGCCGCCCCGGGTCCCGAGCGCCCGAGCGCACCGGACTGGCAGAACGGCCCCGACCGGCAGGTCGCACCCGACTGGCAGACCGGCGCCGAGCGCCCAAGCGCACCCGACTGGCAGAACGGCGCCGAGCGCCCGGGCGCACAAGACTGGCAGAACGGCCCGGAGCGACAGGGTGCCGCCCCCGCGTGGGGCGGCGAACCTCCGGCCGAGCCGCGCTTCGACGACCGGGACGTGCCGGCCGCTCCGAACGGATTCGGTGCGGCGGCGTCCCCGCCTCCGGCCTTCCCGCCGGGTGTGCCGTCGTTCGTCGACACCCCGGGCAGCAACCGGCCGATGAACGGGGTCCGGCCGCAGGCCGGCGCCGAGCGCACGGCCGAGCCGTTCGGCGCCCCCGGGTCACCGGTCGCCGGCACCGCCGGAATGAACAGCGCGCCGGGCTTCGGCGGCCCGAACTTCGGCGGCCCCGGCTTCGGGGGGCAGTCCACCGAGCCGGCACCGGGCGGCGGCTTCCCGCCGCCGGCCTTCCCGCCGGCGCCCCAGCAGCCTGCACCATCGTGGGGCCAGGCAGCCGGCGAGTCGGACCAGGGCCGGTTCGACGCGTACAAGCCGGACGCCGACCAGCCGCAGGCGGAGCCACCGGTGCCGAAGGTGCGCAACGGCCGCGTGCTGGCGGCGGTGCTGATCGCCGCGGTGCTCATCCTGGCGGTGCCGCTCGGCCTGCTGATGCTGCTGGGCAAGTTCGGCGGGGACGACACGCCGGCCTTCGACCCGGCGGTCGGCACCTGCGTGAAGCAGTCCGGCCAGGGCGCCTCGGCGGTGGACTGTGGCGAGGCGGGCGCGTTCACCATCGTTTCCAAGGTGGATGCGAAGGACAAGTGCGCCGATCCGGCCCAGCCGCACGTGGTGCTGCCCGGCGACGGCACCAACCGGGTGCTCTGCCTCAAGCCGGCCACCAAGTAACGCGAACCGACGGCGGGGCCACGGGTGACCGTGGCCCCGCCGTCGTCGTCCCACCAGCGGGGATGAGGCGTACGCGCCCGGATCTGGGCGGCTCGCCCCCTCCGGCCGGTGACGGGCCGGTGATCAGGCACGATGGGGGCATGAGTGCACGAGTACGGGCTCCCGAGCTGCGGGGTCGGGGCTGGCTGAACACCGGTGGACGCGATCTCAAACTCGCCGACCTGCGCGGCAAGATCGTCCTGGCCGATTTCTGGACCTTCTGCTGCATCAACTGCCTGCACGCGCTCGACGAGCTGCGTCCGCTGGAGGAGAAGTACGGCGACGTGCTCGTCGTGATCGGTGTGCACTCGCCGAAGTTCGAGCATGAGAAGGACGCCGACGCGCTGGCCGCCGCCGTGGAGCGGTACGGGGTGCACCATCCCGTACTCGACGATCCCGATCTGGACATGTGGCAGCAGTACGCGGCCCGGGCCTGGCCGACCCTGTCGGTGATCGACCCGGAGGGGTACGTGGTGGCCACCATGGCGGGCGAGGGGCACGCCGAAGGGCTGGCCCGGTTGATCGACGAGCTGATCGCGACCCATGAGGCCAAGGGCACCCTGCACCGGGGCGACGGCCCGTACGTCCCGCCGCCGGCACCGGAGACCACGCTGCGTTTCCCAGGCAAGGCGGTGGTGCTGGCGGACGGCAACCTGCTGGTCTCCGACTCGGCCCGGCACTCCCTGGTCGAGTTGGCTCCGGACGGCGAGACGCCGGTGCGCCGGATCGGCTCGGGTGAGCGGGGCCGGGCCGACGGGCCGGCCGGCGCGGCGACCTTCTCCGAGCCGCAGGGGCTCTGCGTGCTGCCACGGCAGGTCGCCGAGGTGGCCGGCTACGACCTGGTGGTCGCCGACACGGTCAACCACCTGCTGCGCGGCGTACGCCTGGCGTCCGGCGAGGTGGTCACGGTGGCCGGCAGCGGCAAGCAGTGGCGCGCCTCGGTCGACGACCACGCGCACGACGCGCTCGCCGTGGATCTCTCCTCACCGTGGGACCTGGCCTGGTACGACGACAAGCTGATCATCGCGATGGCCGGCATCCACCAGCTCTGGTGGTTCGATCCGATCAAGCGGACCGCCGGCATGTACGCCGGCACGACTGTCGAGGCACTGCGCGACGGCCCGCTCGCCGAGGCGTGGATGGCGCAGCCGTCCGGGCTCTCCGTCTCCGCCGACGGCACCCGGCTCTGGATCGCCGACAGCGAGACCAGCGCCGTTCGGTACGTCGAGAACGGGGTGCTGGGCACCGCCGTCGGGCAGGGCCTGTTCGACTTCGGTCACGTGGACGGGCCGGCGGAGTCGGCGCTGCTCCAGCACCCGCTGGGCGTGTGCGCGCTGCCGGACGACTCGGTGCTGATCGCGGACACCTACAACGGCGCGGTGCGCCGCTTCGACCCGTCGACCGGTCAGGTGTCCACGGTCGCCGACGGGCTGGCCGAGCCGAGCGATCTGGTCCTCACCCCGGCCGGCGAGGTGCTGGTCGTGGAGTCCGCCGCGCACCGGCTGACCCGGCTGGCCCCGGGTTCGCTGTCGACGGCCGGTGCCAGCACGGTGGACGGCCCACGGCACCGCACCGAGCGGAAGCCCACCGACGTCGCGGCCGGTGAGGTCACCCTCGACATCGTCTTCACCCCCGCGCCGGGGCAGAAGCTGGACGAGACGTACGGGCCGTCGACCCGGCTGGTGGTGTCCGCGTCCCCGCCCGAGCTGCTGGTGGAGGGCGCCGGCACGGGCACCGAGCTGTCCCGCCGGCTGGTGCTCAACGGCGAGGTGACCGGCGGGGTGCTCCAGGTGACCGCGCAGGCGGCGACCTGCGACGCGGACGTCGAGCACGCGGCCTGCCACCTGACCCGCCAGGACTGGGGCGTTCCGGTCCGCGTGGTCGACGGCGCCGCGGCCCGGCTTCCGCTGGTGCTGCGCGGCCTCGACTCCTAGCTGTTAGGAAGGGCCCCTTGTACAACAAAATCCGATAAGAAGGGGCCCTTCCTTTCACGCGAACGGGGTTAGTGGGACACCGGCGTCGATCAGCGTGGCGCGGACCAGCTCGGTGGCGGAGACCGCGCCGGGTGTGTCGCCGTGTACGCAGATCGAGTCCGCCGGGCAGGGAATGACGGTGCCGTCCACCGCCACCACGGTCCGTTCGGTGGCGATCCGTATCGCCCGGGTGGCCACCTCGTCGGGGTCGGTGATGAGCGCGCCGGGGGTGCCGCGGGGCACCAGCACCCCGTTGGGCAGGTAGCCGCGGTCGGCGAAGGCCTCGGCGACCACCGGCAGGCCGGCGCCGACGGCGAGCTGGGCGAGCGTGGTGCCGGGCATGCAGAGCACGGGCAGCTCGGGGTCGTGGCCGGTCACCGCGGCGACCACCGCCGCCGCCTGGGACTCGTCGATGGCGGCCGCGTGGTAGAGCGCCCCGTGCGGCTTGAGGTAGCGGACCCGGGTGTTGAAGAGCTGGCAGAACGCGCTGAGCGCCCCGAGCTGGTAGGTCACCTCGTCGCGTAGCTCGGCGAAGTCGTACGCGATGTGCCGCCGGCCGAAGCCGGCCAGGTCGCGATAGCCGACCTGCGCGCCCACCGCCACCCCGCGCCGCGCCGCGCCCTCGCAGACCCGCCGCATGGTGGACGGGTCGCCGCCGTGGAAGCCGCAGGCGACGTTGGCGGACGTGACCAGGTCCAGCAGCGCCTCGTCGTCGCCGAGTCGCCAGATGCCGAATCCCTCGCCCAGGTCAGCGTTGAGGTCCATGGAATCTGACGGTAGTACCTGGCCGGGCGTGCGCGAGCGGGGTCGCGTCGCTGACCACCCCGATGACCGGGTATCCGCCGGTGGTCGGGTGGTCGGCGAGGAAGATGAGGGGTTGTCCGTCCGCCGGCACCTGCACCGCGCCGAGCACGATGCCCTCACTGGGCAGTTCGCCGGCGACCGCGCGGGGCAGCGGCGCGCCGGTGAGCCGCGCGCCGACCCGGTTGCTCACCGGGCTGACGGTGTACGGGGTGCCGAGCAGCCGGTCGAACGCGGTCGGGGTGAACCAGTCGTAGCGGGGACCTCGGTGCAGGGCCAGGTGCAGCTCCGGTGCAGGTGCGGGGCCCACGGTCACGTCCACCGGCGCGGGCTCGCCGACCGGCTCGCCGAGCGGCAGCCGGTCGCCATCCCGCAGCGGGGACGGCCCCAGCCCGGAGAGGGTGTCGGTGGCCCGGCTGCCGAGCACCGCCGGCACTTCGATCCCGCCCGCCACGGCCAGCCAGCTCCGTACGCCCCGACGCGCCGGGCCGATCCGCAGCACCGTTCCGGCCGGCACGGTGAGCGGGCGTCCGGTGTCGCCGGGTCGGTCACCGGCACGGATCGGCACTTCGGCTCCGGTGACCGCCACGGTGGTGGCCCGGGTCAGCCGCAGCACGCAGCCGGTCAGGGTGATCTCCAGGCCGGCGGCCCCTTCCGGGTTGCCGACCAGCCGGTTGGCCAGCCGCAGGGCCGCCGGGTCGAGGGCCCCGGACCGGGGTACGCCCAGGTGTGCCCAGCCGGGCCGGCCCAGGTCCTGCACGGTGGTGAGCGCGCCGGCGCGGAGCACCTCGATCTCGGCAGGACGGGTCACGCCGCCGCCAACCGGACCCGGGTGCCCGGGCCGAGCCGGGCCGGCGGGTCGGCGTGTACGTCGAAGAGGACCAGCTCGGTCCGGCCAACCAGCAGCCAGCCGCCGGGGGACGCGCTCGGGTAGATGCCGGCGTACGGGCCGGCCAGGGCGACCGAGCCGGCCGGCACGCGGGGGCGCGGGGTGGCCAGGCGGGGCAGCGCCAACTCGGCGGGCAGCCCGGTCAGGTAGGGGAACCCGGGGGCGAAGCCGCAGAAGGCGACCCGGAACGGGGTGCCGGTCAGCCGGCGCGGTACGGCCGGCACGTCGACCCCCCAGTGCTCGGCGACCGCCGGCAGGTCAGGCCCGTCGAAGTCGACCGGGACGACGACCTCGTCAGAGCCCCGCTCGCGCATCCGTTCCGCCGCGCCTGCGGTGTGGTTGACGGCCGTGGCGACCGTTGGTGCCCACCGGGACAGCAGGTCGGCCGTGGCGGCCGGGTCGGGCAGGCCGTCGAGCAGGACGGTGCTGGCGGCCGGCACGATCTCGACGGCGGCCAGTTCGCCCCGCTCGCGGCGGCGCCACAGCTCGGCCCGCCACGCGTCGACGAGGTCGGTCTGAGTCGCGTCGGCGGGCGCGGAGAAGTCGAGCAGCAGGGCGTGCGCCCCGGCGGGTCGGATCCGCATCCGTTCATCCTCGCCGATGTCGTGCCGGCGGGTGTTCACGGGGACGGTGCCGGGCGTCACCAGCGCGACTACTTGCAAGTAACCTACGGTGCCGTAACCTGATGTCGTGACCACCTCCGCCCCGCTTCGACTGAAGCCGGTCGACATCGGTAAGCCCCGGATGCGCGGCTGGCTGCACACGTACGCCTTCTTCGTCGCCCTGGTCTGCGGCATCGTGCTGTGCTCGATCGCCGCCACCCGGCCGGGGTGGGCACCCCTGGTGAGCTGCGTCATCTACAGCCTGACCGTCTGCGGGCTCTTCGGCACCAGCGCGCTGTACCACCGTCGCGTGTGGTCCGAGCGCGGCTACCAGGTGATGCGCCGGATGGACCACTCGATGATCTTCTTGTTCATCGCCGGCACGTACACCCCGTTCTGCGCTCTGCTGCTCGCGCCGCGACCGGCCACCGTGATGCTGGCCCTGGTCTGGGGTGGTGCGCTGGCCGGCGTGGCGCTCAAGGTGGTCTGGCCGCACGCCCCACGCTGGGTTTCCGCGCCGCTCTACCTGGCGCTCGGTTGGGTGTCGGTGGCCATGCTGCCGGAGATCCTGCACGGGGGCGGCGTCGCGGCGCTGGTGCTGCTGATCGTCGGCGGCGCGATCTACAGCGTCGGCGCGGTCTTCTACGCGTTGCGCCGGCCCAACCCGTGGCCGACCGTCTTCGGCCACCACGAGTTCTTCCACGCCTGCACCCTGCTGGCCGCGCTGTGCCACCACATCGCGATCTACTTCGCGCTGTTCGCCTGACCCCGACCGGCACAGGACGCGAGCCGGGGCCCCGCGACGCTGCGGGACCCCGGAACGCGTGATCGTGGGGTCAGACCGGCCGACCCGGCCGGCGCACCTCGCGGTACTCCCGCATGACCCGGTCGTCCTGGACCGGCACCACGCGGTCGGCCACGACGCGGTCCTCCCGGACCGGCGCGGCGACCACCGTGCGGCGGCGGCTGTTCCAGAAGTAGAGGGTGGCGAGCAGGCCGGCGACGCCGGCCAGCATCAGCACCCAGCCAACCACGGCCAGGTTCAGCCAGCCCAGGTCGGCCTCCACGGCGAATGCGAAGATCGCGCCCAACGCGATCAGGAAGATGCTGCCACCAATGCCCATGTCTCGCTCCTCGGCTCCAACCTGGCGTACGTCGCGCCGCGGCCGTCGGTAGGGGTGCGGCACCCATCGACTTACCCCGGCACGGAGATCGCCAATCGGGCAAGCTGGGGGTATGACGGACGCCCATCCCGAGACACGGACTCTGGTGCTGCTCCGGCACGCGAAGGCCGAGCAGGGCGGCGAAGGGACCGACGACGCCCACCGGCCGCTCTCCGCGCGGGGGCACGCCGACGCGGCGGCGGCCGGTGCCTGGCTGGCCCACAACGGGCTGCTGCCGGACGTGGTGATCTGCTCGACGGCGCTACGGACCCGGCAGACCTGGCACGGGGTGGCGATGGGGATGACCGGTTCGCCACCGGAGGGCGGCCCAGCCGGTCCCCGCCCGACCGTCCGCTACGAGCCCGGCGCGTACGACGCCCATCCGGAGGAGTTGTTGGCGCTGGTCCGCACCATCGACGCGGCGGCACGGACGGCGTTGCTGATCGCCCACAATCCGGGCATCTCGCTGCTCTCCGCGCTTCTCGACACGGAGGGGGCGGACACGGAGGGGTTGCGGACCACCGAACTGGCGGTGCACCGCGGCGCGCTGAGCTGGACGGAGCTGGCCCCGGCTCGGGCACCGGTCATCGCACGGCACGTCGCACGCGGCTGAGCCACCCGCCGATGGTCGACGGGTGGCCCGGGCGTACGCGGCTCAGGAGGGTGGCGCGGTCGGCGGCGGCGGGTCGGGCGGCGGCGGCATCATCGCCGTCGGGTGCGAGAGCCGATTCTCCTCGACGATGAGGGTTCGGGCCCGCTTACGCCGGTCCTGCCAGAACCAGAGCGTGGTCAGCAGTACGGCCAGCCCCGCCAGGATGAACACCCAGCCGACCGCGCGCAGGTCTATCCACCAGACGTTGGCTCGTATCGCGAACGTCAGGATGGCGCCGATCGCGATGAGAAAGATCCCGCTTCCTACACCCATGTGCGCTGCACTCCCCCGTGCGGTGGCTCTGGGCGTTCCCTGTCGTGACCACGCGACGGTTACCCGCCCCGCTGCCGGCCTACCGGGGTCGGGCCACCGAATAGCGGGCAGCGCGACGGCCGGCGGGGCAGATGCCCCACCGGCCGTCGGTGTCGGATGACGCTCGGAACCTTCAGGCGTGCCGGGCACGCTCAGAAGGCCTCCTCCGGCAGGTCCATGATGTCGAGGTCCGCACCCTCGATGATGCGCCGGTCCGCGCCGATGCGCGGCAGCACCTCTCGGGCGAAGAACCGGGCAGCCGCCACCTTGCCGGTGTAGAACGCCTTGTCGGTGGCGGAGACCTCACCGGCCAGCGCCGTGAGCGCCACGTCGGCCTGCTTCTGGAGCAGCCAGCCGACCACCAGGTCGCCGATGGCCAGCAGGAACCGCCGGCTGCTGAGCCCGACCTTGTAGAGGGCGCGGGTGTCGCCGCCCTGCGCCTCGCCCAGCCAACCGGTCAGTACGCCGAGCATGTTCTGGATCTCGGCGAGCGCCTTGCCGAGCGCCTGCCGCTCCTCCTTGAGCTGGCCGTTGCCCGCCTCGGAGGAGATGAACTCCTGGATCTCGCCGGCGACCGCCATCAGCGCCCTGCCGTTGTCCCGGACGATCTTGCGGAAGATCAGGTCCAGGCTCTGGATGGCGGTGGTGCCCTCGTACAGGGTGTCGATCTTGGCGTCCCGGACGTACTGCTCCAGCGGGTAGTCCTGGAGGAAGCCGGAGCCGCCGAAGGTCTGCAGCGCCTCATGCCCGAGCAGCTCGTACGCCCGCTCCGAACCGACACCCTTGACCAGCGGCAGCAGCAGGTCGTTGACCCGCTTGGCCAGCTTGGTGGCCTTCTCGTCGCCGGCCGCCTCGGCGATGGCGATCCGGTCCTGCCAGGTGGCGGTGTAGAGGACCAGGGCGCGCAGGCCCTCCGCGTACGACTTCTGCAGCAGCAGCGAGCGGCGCACGTCCGGGTGGTGGGTGATCGTGACGCGCGGCGCGGTCTTGTCGGCCTGCTGGATCAGGTCGGCGCCCTGCACCCGGTTCTTCGCGTACTCCAGGGCGTTGAGGTAGCCGGTGGAGAGGGTGGCGATCGCCTTGGTGCCGACCATCATCCGGGCGTACTCGATGATCATGAACATCTGCCGGATGCCGTCGTGCTTGTCGCCCAGCAGCCAGCCCTTGGCCGGCACACCGTGCTCGCCGAAGGTCACCTCGCAGGTGTTGGAGACCTTCAGGCCCATCTTGTGCTCGACGTTGGTGGCGTAGACGCCATTGCGCTCGCCCAGCTCGCCGGTGGTCTCGTCGAAGTGGTACTTCGGCACCACGAAGAGCGACAGCCCCTTGGTGCCCGGGCCGCCGACACCCTCGACGCCCACCGGGCGGGCCAGCACGTAGTGGACGATGTTGTCGGTCAGGTCGTGCTCGCCCGAGGTGATGAAGCGCTTCACGCCCTCGATGTGCCACGTGCCGTCCGGCTGCTGGATGGCCCTGGTGCGGCCGGCGCCCACGTCCGAGCCGGCGTCCGGCTCGGTGAGCACCATCGTGGAGCCCCACTGCTTGTCGATGAAGAGCTTGGCCCACTTCTTCTGCCGCTCGGTGCCCTCGACGTGCAGCACGTGGGCGAAGGACGGGCCGGAGGCGTACATCCAGACCGGGGCGTTCGACCCGAGCACCAGCTCGGCGAGGGCCCACCAGAGAGCGCGCGGCGCGTTGGTGCCGCCCAGCTCGGGCGGCAGGTCCAGCCGCCAGAACTCGGAGTCCATGAATGCCTGGTACGACTTCTTGAACGACTCCGGGAGCGGGGCGGTGTGCGTGGCCGGGTCGAAGACCGGCGGATTGCGGTCACTGTCCGTGTAGCTGGCGGCCAGATCCTCGCGGGCGAGTCGGTCGACCTCGGCGAGGAAGCTGCGGGCGGTGTCGGTGTCGAGTTCCGAGTACGGCTCCTGGCCGAACGCCCGGTCAGCCCCGAAGACCTCGAACAGGTTGAATTCGAGGTCCCGGAGGTTGCTCTTGTAGTGGGTCATGCTCACTGGCCCCGCTTCCGGACAGGTGTTACCGATCAGTAACCCCGACTCTATTACTCGCGGGTAGCTAGCGACAACCCAATCACCCAAGTGACAGGCATTACACACTTCCGAGGCGCGCCCGCGTCCGGCCGGGTTCAGCCCTCGGCGGCGCCGACCTCCCAGCTCGGCACGGCCGCCGCCGCGCCGGTCCGCTCGCCGGCGTACTCCATCAGGACCAGGGCGATGTCGTCGTCGAGCCGGCCGTGCACCCACTCGACCAGGGCCGTCTCCAGCGAGGCCAGCCCGTCGGCGACCGTGCCGTGCCCGAGCAGTCGCCAGGCCCGGTCCGCCGTCGGGAAGAACTCGCCGTCCCGCCGGGCCTCACCGAGACCGTCGGTGAACAGCAGCAGCCGGTCGCCGGGCTCGAGGCGTTCCACCCGCGGGCGCACCACCGGCATGAACCCGAGCGGAGGCGCCGGCGCGGGTGGCTCCAGCGGGATCACCGCGCCCCGGCGCAGCAGCAGCGGCGGCGGGTGCCCGCAGTTGACGATGGTGAGCGTGCCACCACGCTCCTCTACCAGTGCCGCCGTCACGAAGTCCTCGTCACCGACGTTACGGGCCACCGCGCGATCCAGATCGGCCACCACGGCGCGCAGGTCGGCCCGCTCGTACGCCACGTGCCGGTAGGAGCCGAGGACGATGCTGGCCAGCCGGACCGCGTCCAGGCCCTTGCCGCGCACGTCACCGATGATCATGCGAACCCCGTAGGGCGTGTCGATCGCCTCGTACAGGTCCCCACCGATCTCGGCCGTCGCGGTGGAGGAGATGTAGCGGCCGGCCACCGACAGCGTGCCGACCTGCGGGCCGAGCGAACGCAGCACCGCCTGCTGAGCCACCGAGGCGAGCTTGGTCAACTCGCCGATCTTCACCGCCTGCCGCTGCCGTACCCAGGCCACCGCCATCGCCAGCCCGGTGACGAACGCGACCCCGACCACGTTGACCGAGGTGACCAGCGACATCTCCGGCTCGATCAGGGCGAAGCCGGCCCCGATCAGGGTCGCCGCGGCGCCCACCCCCAGCACCACCTGCCACGCGGCCAGCGCGGCGGCCAGGACCGGGGCGGCCGCCAGCAGCGCGACGTAGTGCGCGGGCCGGCCGTCCGCCAGCTCCACCGCCGAGACGATCGCGAGCAGAACGAGGGCCGCGCCGAGGCCGGCGCGGGATCCGGGGCTCAGCGGGCGACGGCCCGACTGGAGGAGTCGCGTGGGTACGAGGGACAGCATGCCTGATCCACGTGAGCGGGTGAATGAACCTGACCCGTCGTCCGAGGAGGTTCTGTCCGGCTGGCGGGGGTGTCCGGCCGGAACGGCATCGCCCGCCCCGCTCAGCCGAGGACCTCGTACCTGACGGTGAGCGCGCCCACGTCCACCGAGGCGATGGTCGCGAACGCGGCCCGCGAGAGGTCCAGGCAGCGGCCGTCGATGAACGGGCCACGGTCGTTGATCCGTACCACGACCGACTTGCCACTGGCCGGGTTCGTCACCCGGACCTTGGTGTTGAACGGCAGGGTCTTGTGCGCCGCGGTCAACTCGTTCGGGTTGAACGACTCGCCGTTGGCGGTGAGCTGCCCGTCGGAGTAGAAGGAGGCGCCGCACGATCCGCTCTCCAGCACCTTCGCGGCCACGGTCTTCTTCTTCGCGGTCGGGCTCGGCTTCGGTGGTGCAGCGGTACGGGTCTTGTTCCGGGAGGCGGCCTGCGGCGACCGGCTGGCCGTCACGCTCGGCGAGGCGCTGGCACTCGGGGAGGCGGCCGGGGAGCTGGCGGCAGGGCTGCTGGCGGCGATGGTCGGGGCGAACTCGATGGTGGCCTGCTCCGGCTGCGCGGAGCCCGAGGTCAGCTGCACGGCGCCGACGGTGCCCCCGACGGCGAGGGCGACGGCGGCCGCTGCAGTGGCCGCGATGCCCGCCGGGGAGGAGAAGATGCGGGTACGGGAGTGCCTGCCTGCCACCGGCCCGGTCCTTTCGTCGACTGAACAAACCGGGTCGGACCGTAACGAGAGAAGTACTTCCGAAGTCAACGTGATCATTGTGGTATGCCCGTATTTGCACTGGTACGTGTAGCCGATCATCCGAGCCGGGATGGGCCGGCCGGCCCGGGTGCCCGCACCCCCGACGCGGGTGCCGCAGGATGGACCGATGCCAGCCGAGCTGACCGAACGCCTCGCCGCCCTGTTCCGGTGGATCGACCCCGGACCGGGCACCAGCCACCTGGTCAGCGACATCTCCGGTTGGTGGCGCGACCCGGCCGTACTGGCCGAGCTGGGACCGGCCCTGGTGGCGCCGTACCGGTCCGCCCGGCCGACCGTGGTGCTCGCCCCCGCGGTCACCGGGCTGCTGCTCGGGCCCTTGGCCGCCACCGCCCTCGGAGTCGGCTTCGTGGCCGCGCACAAGCCTGGCGACGGGCGGCTGCCGGCCGGGCCGCTCACCTGGGCGCAGAGCCCGCCGGACTACCGGGGCCGGCAGGTCGACCTGGCCGTACGGGACCGGCACCTCGGCCCCGGCGACCGGGTCCTGGTGGTGGACGACTGGGTGCGCACCGGAGCGCAGATCCGCGCCCTCTACGACATCTGCGCGGCGCGCGGAGCCGAGGTGCTGGGCAGCGCCGTGGTGGCCATCGACTGCCCGCCCGACGTCGCGACAGCGCTCCGGATCACCGGCCTGATCAGCGGCGCCGATCTGCCGTCTTGACCTGAACCGTGGTTCATCTCCGACGATCGACGCATGGACGACGGGATCCTCGACGAGGCGTACGAACGGCTGCATCGCACCGGCCCCGAATACGAGGGCTGGCTGACCAACCACGGGCCGATGGCCGTCGAGGCGCTGGCCCGGCACGGGCACCAGCAGCGGGTGCACCGCTGGCTCGACGACTACCTCGGTCGCCTCAACGAGCTGCCCCGTGGGCTGCGCTCGATCGACGACTGGCGGGCGGCGCTGGGCGACGCGAAGCGGGCCGGTGACTGGCTGGCGTACTTCGACCGGGAGCTGCGCGAACGCCCGTGGCGGGAGGTGCTCGGCACCTGGTGGCCGCGGCTGCTGCCCGGCATCGCCGCCGGCGCCACCCACGGCGTGATCCGGGTCGGGCACGCCGTGCGCGCGCTCGACCCGGCCGGCGCCAACCCGCAGCGGCTCGCCGAGCTGGGCCAGGCCCTCGGCTACTGGGCCGCCCGCTGGCAGCCGGTCCCCGGAGAAGACCGACTGCTCCACCCGGCCGCGTCGGTCGGCTCCGTCGCTGCCGAGGCGGGCGGGACGGGCACCGACGCGATGGACGTGGATGCCGCGCTGGCCGGCCTGCCCCGGATCGACGACCAGTCCGGGGGCATCCTGGCCCGGCTGGGCCGGCTTCCGGGCGTACCGGGATGGGAGCCGGCACTCGCGGCGCTGCGCCCCGCGCGAAGCCCGGCCGAGGCGGAGCGGGGGCTCGCCGCGCTGGTGCACCGGGCCGGCCTGGACTACCTGCGCTTCGGGCACGCCGCGCCGGTCATGCTGGTGCACGCGGTCACCGCGCCGACCGCGGTGCTGCGTACCCTGCCGGCACTCGATCGGGCGCTCTGGGCGCCGAGCCTCGCCGCGGCCTGGGCCGCGACGGCGGCCGTGACCTCGGTGTACGCCCCGACGGACGGGATGGCACCGCCGACCGTGCCGGCGGCGACCCCGGCGGAGGTCTTCGCCCGGGCAGCCCGCCACGGTGACGAGCACGTGGTCAAGCTGGCCGACGCGGTGCTCGACGCGCACGCGGCCACCGGCGACGAGCGGCTGCTCACCGCCGCGGGCTACGCCGGCCAGCTGATCTGACCAGGGGCCGGCATATTGCGGCGGCGGTACGGGTCGAGCTGGCCTAGCCTCGGCAGGATGTGGCCTCGGATCGGTGAACTGCGCACCCTCGCCCTCGGCACCCCCGGCGAGCTGCGGGCGACCCTGAACACCCTGGTGCTGGCCGGCGTGAAGACCGCCACGGCCGGCCGGCTCGCCGAGTACGCGGAGGAGGGCGAGGAACTGGAGCGGGTCGGCGAACGGCTGGCCCTCGTTGACGACGACGATGCGCTGGCCGGCGTCGTGGAGATCACCGGCATCGAGGTGGTCCGTTTCGCCGACGTGCCCTGGGACTTCGCCCGCGCCGAGGGTGAGGGTGACCGCTCGATCGAGGAGTGGCGGGCCGGACACTCGGCCTACTGGGCGCGACTCGGCACCCCGGTCGACGACGACACCCCGATCGTCTGCCTCCGCCTACGGCTGGTGTCCGGCGGCGAGGGCGGGGTGGCTGGCGGCGACCTCGGCACCTGACCGGTTGTCGCTGGCGGCGCGATCCTCAGCCGCGCAACTCCGGCAGCAGCCGGGTCGCCACGTCCACCAGGACCGCCTCATCGCCGGCGTACCAGCTGCTGGCCCTCGGCCAGTGCGTCACCACGTCGGTGAAGCCGAGGTCAGCGGCCCGGCCGACCTGGTCGGCGAAGAACTGCGCGCTGCTGAGCGAGAAGACCGGCGCCGCGTCCAGCGAGAGATACCGGTCCAGGGTGGCCGGATCACGGCCGGCCTCATCCAGCGTCCGGTCCATCCGCGCGGACAGCGCCGACACGGTGCCCCACCAGCCCTCCACGTCGTCGGCGTCGGTGCCGGTGGTCACCCAGCCCTGGCCGAACCGGGCCACCAGCCGCATCGACCGCGGCCCGTTGGCGGCCACCACGAACGGCACCCGGGGCTGCTGCACGCAGCCAGGATTGTTACGGGCGTCCACCGCGGCGAACCAGTCACCGCGCCAGGTGGTGCCGTCCTCCCGCAGGATCAGATCCAGCAGTTCGGTGAACTCGGCGAACCGGTCGACCCGCTGACGCGGTGGCAGCGTCTCGCCACCCAGCACCGCCGAGTCGAAGCCGATACCGCCCGCGCCCAGGCCGAGCAGCAGCCGACCGTCCGAGACATCGTCGACCGTGGTGATCTGCCGGGCGAACGCCGCCGGGTGCCGGAAGTTCGGCGACGCAACCAGGGTGCCCAGCCGGATCCGGGAGGTCACCGTGGCGGCCGCGGTCAGCGTGGTCATCGAGTCGAACCACGGGCCGTCCACAAGGTCCCGCCAACCCAGGTGGTCGTACGTCCAGGCGTGGTCGAAGCCCCACTCGTCGGCCTGCCGCCAGCGACGCTGCGACTCCGTCCAGCGCTGGTCCGGCAGGATCACGATGCCAATTCGCATGATCGCCAGCCTAGCCGGGGGCACCACGGGCGCCCGGCTTTCGCTACCGTTCTCCGATGGACCTACGGTCGCGTCGGGCCGACACGGTACGAGCATTCGGCACCATGTCGCTGGTGGCTGGCTTCCTGACTTCGCTGCTCACCATGCCATCCGACTACGACGGGCTCAGGCCGCAAATCCTCGCCGCCCTCCTCGTCCTGACGGGCACCGGTCTGCGGATCGAGGCGGCGATCATCGACCGTAAGTCGTAGTCCCGCCGTCGCTGGCGGCCCGTACCCTCCGGTCATGATCGCCCAGCCAGCCGCTGCCCGCCCACCTCTGGGTCGCCGGTCACGCACACTCTTCACGGCGGCGATCGTGATCGCGGTGATCGCGCCGTCAATGGTCTTTCGCGAGCTGATGGAGGCCCGGTTCGGCCGCGGGCCGCTGGCCGACCTCAGCGCGATCGCGGTGCCCGTCGTGGTGACCGCCTGGCTGGCGCCGCACGCCTCCTACCGCCGCCGCGATGCCCTGCTGTGGCTGGTCGGCCCGGGCATCTGGATCTTCGCGGTGATCGCCTGGCGGCTGGCCTTGCTGCCGTACCGCGACTGGAAGCCCCGCCCCGAGGAGGTGCCCCGCATGCGCTGGCTGAGTGGCCCGGAGTACGCCGGGATGTGGGACCTGCCGACGGATGACCGCCAACCGGACCGGTCATCGGAGAGCAATCCCGCGCACTGACCTGTCGCGCTGTGGTCCACGTCACACTGCCTTCCTGTAGGGAGTTCTCCGGCGGCTCCGACCCATCGGTGAGCGGGCACCCGAACGGGTGTCGCCCGAGGAGAGGACAACGCGAGATGACGAAGGTGACCGCACAGGTGTCGGTGTCGATGGACGGGTTCTACGCCGGCCCGCAGTTCGCCGGCGAGGGCGACTGGATGGACTCGGCCGAGAGCGCCGGATTCTTCCGGGTCACCCGCTGGGTGACCGACGCCGGGGCGTGGCGCGAGCGACAGGGCTTCGCCGGTGGTGAGCGGGACACGAACTCGGACGTGGTCGCCGAGTCGTTCGAAGCGGCCGGCGCGTACGTGATGGGGCGGCGGATGGCCGACGGCGGTGAGGTGCCCTGGGGCGAGGAGCCGCCGTTCCGCGCGCCCGTCTTCGTCGTCACGCACCGCCCCCGCGAGCCCCTGCTGCGCGGCGGTGGCACCAGCTTCACCTACGTCACCGATGGCGTGGCCAGTGCGGTCGAGCAGGCGCGTGCCGTGGCCGGCGGCAAGGACGTGGCGGTGGCCGGCGGCGGCAGCCTCGTACGCCAGGTCCTCAAGGCCGGCGTGCTCGACCAGTTGGAGCTGCACGTCGTACCGGTCGTGCTCGGCACCGGCCTCCGGCTGTTCGACGCGGACCTCGACCTCGGCGAGAAGGAGGCGATCGAGCTGACGCCCACCCGGGTCATCCACACGCCGCAGGTCACCCACATCCGGTACGAGGTGCGCGGTCGCGCCCCGCTCGTCCTCGACGACCGGGGCCGCGGCGGCGGCCCGACGGTGACCACGAACTGAACCGCGCCGACCGGATACGGGACCATCAACCCAAGAGGAGATCCCATGCCGCAACTGTTGCGGGTGCAGTGCTTCAACGTTTCGCGCGACGGGTTCGGCACCGGTGAGGGGCAGGGCCTGGAACGACCCTTCGGCCACGCGGACCCCACCCCGCTGTTCTCCTGGCGTGCCGCCACCGCCAGCTTCGTGTATCGCACCGAACCGGGCGGCACTCGCGGGCTGGACGACTACCTGACCCGCGACGCCGAGTGCAACATCGGCGCGGAGATCATGGGTCGCAACAAGTTCGGCCCACAGCGCGGCCCCTGGGAGGACCACGAGTGGCAGGGATGGTGGGGTGACAACCCGCCGTTCCACACGCCGGTCTTCGTACTCACCCACCATGTGCGGCCGTCGTTCACCCTGGCTGACACCACGTTCCACTTCCTCAATGCCAGCCCCGCCGAGGCGCTGGCCCGGGCGAAGCAGGCAGCCGCCGGTCGGGACGTACGCCTCGGCGGTGGGGTGGCGACCATCCGCGAGTTCATCGAGGCCGACCTGGTCGACACGATGCACATCGCCGTCGCGCCCGTCGACCTCAATCGGGGCGAGCGCCTGTGGGACAGCCACACCGATCTTCTCGACCGCTTCCACCTCGAGTCGGTGCCCAGCCCCAGCGGAGTCACCCATCTCCTGTTCTGGAAACGATGACCGCCAACACGATCACAGCATGCTGACCCGTTGCCCTGAGCACGGTCGCCTACCGGCGGGACAGCACCAGCATCCAGTAGCCGTCGGATGTCAGTGGCCGTGTCAGGATCGTGTCAGGGGGTGACAGGCCCGGCGCCGCTCAGTGCCGGCCGACCCGCTTGTGCTTGGAACGGCTGGTGAACCCGGCGCCGCCACTGTTGGAAGCGCCGGGCCGCCGCGGCGCCGTGCGCCGGGGGAACCATCTCCGGAACGGGATGCGGGAGATCGTCAGCAGAACCGCCACGACCAGGATCACGAACCCGGCCGCGCCGATGACACCTTGGATGCGGCCCCGGTGTCCACTGAGCGCGTCGAAGTCGGTGACGAAGTCGCTCGGATCGGTGGGGTTCACCCAGATCGGCACGACATCGCCGGGTGGCAGACACACCTCGAAGCAGCCCAGCTCCTGCTCGTACGTCCGGCCGGCCATCTCGTACCGGAGATACATGGTGGTGGAGCTGCCACCCCGCTTGCTCTCCCGGTCGTAGACGACGGCCCGCGCCGGCACACCTTCGGCCCGCAGTTCGGTCTTCCAGTCGTCGAGTGCGTACTGGGTGTGCAGCGGCAACCAGAGCAGGGCACCACCGGCCACCACCAGCAACACGCATCCGACGGTCACCCAGACCGGGCGCCTCAGCAACATGATCAGGCGGCTCACCGGCTCATCGTGCCGCTCCGACGCAAGGATCACGCCCGCTGTCGCTCGAAGTCAGATGATCTGCGTCAGTGCCAGATGACAGGAGAACAGGAGCGCCGCTGTCGCGATCGGCCACGGCCACCAGCGGCGGGGTCGGGGAAGCCGGATCAGCGAAGTCACGAGGCAGAGCGCTCCCGCGAGCCCCGTCGCGGCGGCCACGATCCAGAAGGTCCGCAGCTCCGGATGCCAGCAGGCTTCCAACCCGTCGACGGCGGGATCGCACGGTTCGGGACCCGGGCCGGTGAGCGCACGCACGAAAAAGCTCAGGTTGAAGGCGAACACCAGCAGGAGCGGAAAACCGACGATCGCGAGAGGGATCGCCACCCCGAGGCGCAAGGCGCGAGTGCGGGCACGGATGGTTACCCGCTCAGGGCCTGCCGGACGGCCATCTACGGTGGTCACTCCGACATCATGGTCGCCGGCACGCCGCTCGTCGTCATCCGACCGTTCGGCATTACGAGATCAAGTTGTCAGGTCCGCCGGCCCGGGTGCATCTCCGGACCAGCACGACCGGCGCCGCCCTGTCGAGCCGACCTCACCGAAACCACGTTGTTGTTCTGCTGGCCCGTGTCTACGGTGCAGTGATGCTCTCGCGAATGCTGACGGTGACCTTCGATGCGCATGACCCTGCTCGCCTGGCGCAGTTCTGGGCCGGAATGCTCGGCCGGGAGGTCGTCGAGGACGCCGATCGTGCGCTCCTGCCCGGCGACGACACTCAGCTCAGCCTCCAGTTCGTCCCGAGCCGCACGAAGAAGGTGGGGCCGAAACGCCTGCACCTTCACCTGACCAGCGCCAGCGACGCCGCCCAGCAGCACACGGTGGCGCGGGCACTGGGGCTCGGCGGCGGTCACCTCGACGTCGGGCAGCGCCCCGAGGAGGGGCACATCGTCCTTGCCGACCCCGAGGGCAACGCGTTCTGCGTCATCGAGTCCGGCAACGGCTTCCTCGCCGGGTGCGGCCTGCTCGGGGAAATCGCCTGCGACGGCAACCGGGAGGTCGGCCTCTTCTGGAGCGAGGCGCTGGGCTGGCCGCTGGTGTGGGACCAGGACGAGGAGACCGCGATCCAGTCACCGCACGGCGGCACGAAGGTCGCGTGGGGTGGCCCACCCGTGGCCCCCAAAACGGCGAGGAACCGGCAGCGCTTCGACCTCGCCCCGGCCGGTGGCGATCAGCAAGCCGAGGTCGATCGGCTGGTCGCCCTCGGGGCCACTCGGCTCGAGGTCGGTGCGGACGGCGCCGTCCTACTGGCCGATCCCGACGGCAACGAGTTCTGCGTCAGAGGACGCTGACCGCAGCGCGGCGCCCCGCGAGCCCCCGCAAAACCGGTTGGCGGACCGCGGCGACACTGCTACTTTTCCGGAGGCCGTGCGAGAGATCGAGGAGGTGGTACCCGTGAACGTATCGACATGGGTGCTCCCCTCCGGGGTCACGGTCGGGCGATAGGTCGTCCGGGAGCGCCGTTCACGAGCACTCCCGAAAGGCACGACCATGCGATTCACTTCCGAGCAGCGCCTCGACGACGGCGTCCTCGAACGCGAATTCACCCTCGGCGAGATCCCCGGCATCCTGTGGACGCCCGGATCCGCATCCGCACCGGTCCCGCTGATCCTGCTCGGCCACCCCCCGCTCGGACTGCGCAAGATGTACCCCCGTCTGGTGGCTCGGGCCCGGCACTCTGCGGCGGAGGGCTTCGCCGCGGCCACCATCGAGCTCCCCGGCAGTGGTGACCGGCCCCGTTGGGCCGCCGTCGAGCAGGCCCGCGCCGACCTGCGCCGGGCGCTGGAGGCCGGCGAGCCGGTCAGCGACGAGATCATCGACGCCCTCATCCTCCCGCTCGTCAACAAGGCGGTCCCGGAATCGCAGGCCGCCCTGGATGCCCTCCTGTCGCTGCCCGAGATCGGCGGCCCGGTCGGGTACTCGGGGGGAGTGATCTCCGTCGGCATCCGGCTCGCGGTGGTCGAGCCGCGCATCGTGGCCGCCGGCTTCTTCGCCGGGAGTTTCGTGCCTCGCACCATGTTCGAGGAGGCCCGACAGGTCACCATTCCGCTGCATGTCCTACTGCAGTGGGATGACGAAGGGAACGACCGGCAGGCGGCCCTGGACCTGTTCGACGCCTTCGGCTCCAAGGAGAAAACGCTGCACGCCAACATGGGCGGACACACCGGTGTCCCGCAGTTCGCAGGAGAGGACGCGGCCGGGTTCTTCGCCCGGCATCTGCGCTAGCCGCAGGCCCGGCCCGCCGTCAGGCCATCGGGCCGTACCGGCCGGTCGTAGCACGGTCGCTGACCTTGGAATATCGAAGGCCCTGGCTGGGACTTGCGTCCTGGCCAGGGCCTTGATCGTGGAGCGGGTGACGGGAATCGAACCCGCACTGTCAGCTTGGGAAGCTGATGTTCTGCCATTGAACTACACCCGCGAGCGGCACCACTGTACCTGAGTCACCCAGCCAGTGCACCCAGGTACCCCGCCCCCACGTGACGGCCGACCACCCGCCCCACCGCGGAGAACCACCATTGCCCCCCTGAGCCACCGTGCACGGAAAGTAGTTTCCTTATGACAAGATATGGCCATTCTCAAATGCATCGATGAGTTGTAACGTCTGCCACACCTTGCCAGCCACGGCGTGACACACCCCCTGCCACGTCGCCAAAAAGAGGTGGCCCATGGGACTTCGTCCCAACCTGCTGACCCGGCGTGCCGCCGGTGTCGCTTCGACGACTCTCGCGCTGCTGCTCAGCACCGCCGCGGTGGGCGTCGTTCCGGCTGCTTCGGCGTTCTCCGCAGCCCCCGGTGGCGCCTGCGTGGAGCCGACCGACAGCCACGCCAACGCCCGGATGAAGCCCGGCGCGGCGGCGAAGCACGACCCGAACGAGCTGACCGCGAAGCAGGTACGCGAGCGGGACGCCGACCTGGCGGCGGCGCTGCGCGAACGCGCCAACTTCCGGGTCGGTGCCGATGCCACGGCACTGGCCACCGTCACCATCCCGGTGGTGGTGCACGTGATCCAGGAGAACAGCACGCGTGCGGGTGGCAACATCCCGGACTCGCTGATCACCGCCCAGATCAACGTGCTCAACCAGGCGTACTCCGGTGCGACCGGCGGTGCCGTCACCGCCTTCGCCTTCCGCCTCGACAAGATCAACCGGGTGACGAATCCGTCCTGGTACCCGATCGTGCAGGGCTCGTCGGCGGAGCGGTCGATGAAGTCCTCGCTGCGGGTGGGCGGCAAGAACACGCTCAACATCTACCTGGGCGAGTTGAGCAACGACCTGCTGGGCTGGGCGACCTTCCCGCAGCGGAACCTGAGCAGCATGGACGGCGTGGTCGCGTTGAACGAGTCACTGCCGGGCGGAACGGCCACCAACTACAACCAGGGCGACACCGGCACCCACGAGGTGGGCCACTGGCTGAACCTCTACCACACCTTCCAGGGCGGCTGCGGTGGCTCGGGTGACAGCGTCAGCGACACCCCGGCCGAGGCGTCGCCGGCGTACGAGTGCCCGACCGGGCGGAACACCTGCTCGGCGGCCGGGCTGGACCCGATCACCAACTTCATGGACTACACCTACGACTCGTGCATGTACCAGTTCACGCCGGGCCAGGCCAGCCGCATGCTGACCGCGTGGAACGCGTACCGCGCCGCGTAGCTTTCCCGCGTACCACCGGTGCCGGCTCCGTCACGACGGAGCCGGCACCGGCGTCTTTCCCCAGGACCCCGGCCCCGGTCAGGCGGCCGAGCGTTGGACGTCACGGTTGCGGCGGACCGGGCGGGTCTGCGGTACGGGGGCCGGGCCGGCCGCCGCAGGCGGGGCGTGCGGATCGAGCCAGACCTGGACCGCCGGCCGGCCCTGCGCGCCACCCGTGATGCCCATGCCGTGCTGGTCGCGGCGGGTCAGCATCGCCACGTCGACGGTGAACTCGAACAGCCGCCAGTCGACCTGCGGCTCGGCCCGGGCGCTCTGCGCCAGCCGCGCCACCCGAGCCGGATCGGTCACCGGCCAGGCGTGCCCCGCCACGTACGCCTCGTCGTCGCTCTCCTCCGGCGGGAACGAGTGCAGCGCGTAACGGCCGTCCCGTTCGAGGTCACGGCGCTTCGGAGAGTCGATGACGAAGCAGAACAGACCCTCGTCGGTGATGACCGGGGAGACCGGGTGGACCCGGGGCCCGCCGTCGGCGCGGACCGTGGCCAGATAGCCGAAGCCCGGCCCGTACTGCTGAAGGAGAACGCGGATCCCGTCGGCGAGTCGGGGCTCGTCGGCGGCGAATTCGGACCAGGAAGCCATGTGGACATTCTATCGAACAAATGTACGATCAGCGACCTCGACGCGCTGGTCACCGGCACCGAATCCTGTCACTGCGGCAAACGCCGCTATGGTGGTCCGATGCTGCTCTCCGACCGCGACCTGGTCTCCGAGATCAAGGCCGGCACGCTGGGCCTGGAGCCGTTCGAGCCCACCCTGGTCCAACCGTCCAGCATCGACGTACGACTCGACCGGCTGTTCCGGGTCTTCAACAACCATCTCTACACCCACATCGACCCGGCAATGCAGCAGGACGACCTCACCTCGGTCGTCGAGGTGCCTGACGGCGAGCCGTTCGTGCTGCACCCGGGCGAGTTCGTGCTGGCCTCGACGCTCGAGGTCATCTCACTGGGCGACCAGCTCGCCGGCCGGCTGGAGGGCAAGTCGAGCCTGGGCCGGCTCGGTCTGCTCACGCACTCCACCGCCGGCTTCATCGACCCGGGCTTCTCGGGGCACGTGACGCTGGAGCTGTCCAACGTGGCGAACCTGCCGATCACCCTCTGGCCGGGCATGAAGATCGGGCAGCTCTGCATCTTCCGGCTCTCCTCGCCGGCCGAGCACCCGTACGGCTCGGTGGTGTACGGCTCGCGTTACCAGGGGCAGCGCGGGCCGACCCCGAGCCGCGCCTGGCAGCACTGGCGCACCTGGCCGACCCGCTGAAGCCACTCGTCGGGCAATGCGCCCGCCGTGTTAGTAAGGGGCCCCTCCTATACCGGAGGCGTTAAGAAGGGGCCCCTGCTTACATCTCAGCCTGGGCGGCCGTAGCTGTGGATCGGGCCGTCGTCGACCTTCTTCATCTTGATCGGCTGACCGGCCTGCGAGGCGTGCACGACCCAGCCATTACCCACGTACATCCCGACGTGGTGGATGTCGCTGTAGTAGAAGACCAGATCACCGGCGCGTAGGTTGGCCCGGCTGACGTCCTTGGTCACCCGGCTCTGCTGGGCGGCGTTGTGCGGCAGCGACACACCGGCCTTGGCCCAGGCGGCCAGCATCAACCCGGAGCAGTCGTACGAGTTCGGACCCTCGGCACCCCACACGTAGGGCTTGCCGATCTGGGCGCAGGCGAACTTGACGGCCACACCGGCACCGCCGCCGGGGTAGCTGGCCGGGCAGGGCGCCGGACGCAGCGGACCGCCGCCACCGTTGCCGTAAACCTTCAGGCGCAGCTTCTGCAGGCGGTCGATCTCGTCGTTGATCTGCTTCTTCTTGGCCGCCAGCTGGGCCTCGGTCCGGGTCAGCTGGGCCACCATCTCGTCCAGTGGCGCCTTCTGCGCGGCCAGTTGGTCACGCAGGTCGGCCACCTGCCGCACGTCCTGCTGCTGGTTGTGCGCAAACCGGTCGAGCATCTCGAGCTGCCCGACCACGTCGCTCGGTGACCGGCTGCCCAGCACGGCGTTGACGGTGGAGACGTTCTCGCCCTTGTACGCGCGCACAGCCAGGGAGCTGACCTTGTCCATCGCAGCGTCGACCTGGCGCTCCAGCGGGGCGATCCGGGCGGCCAGCGCGTTGGCCTGCTTGCGCTTCGCGGCCAGGTCGGCCCGGGTGGCGTTGTGCCGTTCGATGATCGGTTCGAGCTTGTTCCAGTCGGCGTCGATCTGGCGCTCGATCTCGGCGACGGAGGGGTCGGCGTGGGCCGCCGTGGCGCTGCCCGTCAGGACGACGGCAACGCCGACCAGGGCGGCGAGGGCGGTGGTGAAGCGGGACCAGCGTGAGCGCGGCACGATCGACGTCGGGCCGGCTGACGCCGACCGCTCGGACGACGGCCGCGGGGCATGGTGAGCCACCGGGTTCCGTACTCCTTCTTCCCGACCGCCTACCGGGTTAGCTGACGGGTTCGGGCGGGAAGGTGGACGCCCTACCGCAGTGGCTGCGGATTCACCCCAGAAACCTGGGTCCCCGGCTCGCTCGGAAGCGACTCGGCGGTGTCGGTCCGTTACCGCCCGGGTGGGCGGAGCTGCTGTCGGCCCGACGAATGACCAGAGTAGAGACGACCGTTACCGATCCGCAACCGGTGGGGCCGTGACACTCCGTACCGATTGCCGGCGACGACGGCCGGGAACGAAGGTTTCCTTCCACGAACCTCGGTAGGTCGAAAGGTATTGACGGGAGCCCCGGGCGGGGCGAAGGTGACCTCACTTCGCCCTTCAGATCTAGGGGGTTCGATGCACGGTCCAACCCTGTCCACCGGCCGGCGCGCGCTGCTCGCCGCCGCCGTGGTCGCCGCCGCGACCGCGGTTCCCCTACCCGCCGGCCCAGCCGTGGCCGCACCCACCGCCGACCGCCAGCAGCAGTACGCCGCCGCGGCGACCGAGTACGGCGTACCGGCCGACGTGCTGCTCGGCGTCTCCTATCTGGAGTCACGTTGGGACAGCAACGCCGGCACGCCGAGTACCAGCGGCGGCTACGGCCCGATGCACCTGACCGACGCCCGGCACGTGGCCGCCCTACCGGGGCGCAGCCACCACGACGCCGGCACCGAGGACCCGCGCGGCGACGACTCCCGCCCCGCACGGGAGATGGCGCCCCGACCCGCCGAGGATCCCGCGCCGCCCGCCGCAGCGTTGCAGACCATGGACGCCGCCGCCGCACTGACCGGCGCCGCCCCCGAGTCGCTGCGCACCGACCCGAGCGTCAACATCTGAGGCGGCGCGGCACTGCTGGCCGCGTACCAGCGGGAACTGGGCGCACCGGTGGGGGCCGGCACCGACCCGGCAGCCTGGTACGGCGCGGTGGCCCGCTACGCCGGCGCGGACAGCGCGGACGCCGCGGCGGCCTTCGCCGACGAGGTGTTCACCACCATCGGCGCCGGCGAGTCCCGGGTGACCGACGACGGCCAGCGGATCACGCTGCCGGCCCGGGCAATCCAACCGCAGCGCTCCTGGCTGGACCGGCTGGGACTGCGCCGGCTCGCCCGCCCCGACGGGCTGGAGTGCCCCCGCACCATCTCCTGCGAGTGGATCCCGGCGCCCTACGAGGCGTTCGGCGCCGGGAACTACGGCAACCACGACCTCTCCGACCGACCCGGCCGGCAGAAGATCGAGTACATCGTCATCCACGACACCGAGGCGAGCTGGGCGACCACGCTGCAACTCGTCCAGGACCCCACCTACGTGAGCTGGCACTACTCGCTGCGCTCGGTGGACGGGCACATCGCCCAGCACGTGAAGACCAAGGACGTCGGCTGGCACGCCGGCAACTGGTACGTCAACGCCAAGTCGATCGGGCTGGAACACGAGGGCTTCGCCGCGCAGGGCACCTGGTACACCGAGGCGATGTACCGGACCTCCGCCAAGCTGGTCCGGCACCTCGCCCTGCAGCTGGGGATCCCGCTGGACCGCCAGCACATCATCGGCCACGACAACGTGCCCGGCACCGTCGCCTCCACCGTGCGCGGGATGCACTGGGACCCGGGCCCGTACTGGGACTGGACGCACTACTTCACGCTGTTGCACGCGCCGCGGCTGGACACCGGCATCCCGGCCTCCGGGCTGGTCCGGATCGGCCCCGACTACGCCACCAACCAGCCGGCGTTCACCGGCTGCGTCACCGCCGGTGTGCCGTGCGCGCCGCGCGGCTCATCGTCGGTGGTGCTGCGCAGTGCGCCGTCCGCGGACGCGCCGCTGGTCAACGACATCGCACTGCGCCCCGACGGCACCCCGAACACGATGGAGGTGTCGGACCACGGCACCCGGGCCTCCGCCGGCCAGACGTACGCCCTCGCCGGTCGGCAGGGCGACTGGACGGCGATCTGGTATCTCGGACAGAAGGCGTGGTTCCACAACCCGGCGTCGGCGCCGACCGCCACCTGGACCGTCGGCGTGGTGGCCACCCCGAAGCCCGGACGGGCCACCATCCCCGTGTACGGGCGGGCGTACCCCGAGGAGGCCGCCTACCCGGCCGGGGTGCCATACCAGCCGATCTCGCCGCTGCAGTACACCCTGGCGGCCGGCCAGCGGTACGCCGTCGGCGCGGCGCTGCCGGGCGAGTACTACCGGGCCACTACGTTCGACGGCTCCTCGCCGGGCGACTGGACGGTCATCCGCGGCCAGAACCGGTACGCGCAGATCCAGTTCGGTCACCGGATCATGTACGTCGACCTCGCCGACGTGCAGCTCATGCCGTCTCCGGTGGACGCACCGCACTGAACCGTGTTGAACGGCACGAGGGCCCCCGGTCGTCCGACCGGGGGCCCTCGTCGTGGCTGCTGGATCAGCCGGGTCTGCGGAACCCGGCGACCGGCATGTTGTTGATGCTGGCCACCTGCACCGGTTTGCCGGCGCGTGGCGCGTGCACCATCTTGTCGTTGCCCAGATACAGGCCGACATGGTGCAGGTCGCTGAAGAAGAAGACCAGGTCACCGGGGCGGGCGTCGGCCCGCGAGATGGCCTTGCCCTCGTGCCACTGGTCACCCGTGTGGTGGGTCAGGTAGATCCCGGCCGCCTTGTACGCGTACTGGGTCAGGCCCGAGCAGTCGAACGAGTTCGGGCCGGTGGCGCCCCAGACGTACGGGTCACCGACCTGCTGGCAGGCGGTCTTGATCGCCTTCTGGGCGGCCGCGTTGGCCACCCCGTTGATGGTCGGGCAGCCCTCGGTCTTGATCGTCGTCTTCGGCAGCGAGGCCTCGAGCCGCTTGATCTCGCCGTCGATCTGCTTCTTCTTCGCCGCCAGCTCGTTCTGCTGCTTGGTCTGGGTGGCGATCAGCGCGTCCAGCTTCTGCTTCTGGCCGTCGTACTTGGCCCGGACGGCCAGCACGCCCTCGACCTCCTTGCGCTCCCGCGCGGCCAGCCGGTCGAGGACGGTGAGCTGCTCGGTGAGCGTGTCCGGCTTGGCGCTGATCAGCAACGCGCCGATGTCGTGGGAGGGACCCGACATGTAGTACCGGGAGGCGAGGTCACCGACCCGGTTGAGCGCCAGCTCGCTCTGCAGCGCCAGCGGCTCGATCTTCTTCTGCAGCCCGGACGACTTCTTCCGGTTGGTCTTCAGCTGCGACCGCACCTTGTTGTACTGCTCGATGGTGGGCTCCAACCGCTCCCACTGCTTGTCGATCTGCGCCTCGATCTCGTCGACCGTGGGCGCGGCCTGCACGGGCGCGGAGAGCACGCCAGCGCCGACCGCCGCGGCGGCGACCAGGACGAGTAGACGGTGGGCGACCCTGCGCAGACCGCCCGACCGAGCGGGCAGTCCCGGGGCGTGACGATGAGGGGGCATGGTTGCCACCGGCACCGACTCCTTTGCAACCGACCGCCGGGCGCCTCGCGTGAGGGAAGGGCCGAGGCAGACGACCCACAGCGGTCGGTGCCTCACATTAGGGAAGCGCAGCAGCGGAATCAAGGCGGGAGGCGTCACCGTCACTGTCGCGCAACCGCTTGCACACCAAGGGTATCGGCCGATCAGCCAACTATCGCAGTCAATACGTCGTCGAGCGTGACCACACCGAGCGGGCGCCGGCCGTCGCTGACCAGCACCATGTGCCTCCGCTCGCGGCGCATGGCCAGCAGCAGGTCGGCGAGCGTACGCTCCGGCGGCACCACCACCAGCGGCCGGTAGACCTCCGCCGGCACCGCTGCCCGGCGAGCCTGCCCCGAGTACCCGAGCACGTCCTTGACGTGCACGAAACCGAGCACCCGCCGGGTGGACCGCTGCACCACCGGGAACCGGGACCGGCCGGTGCGGGTCGCCAGCACCTCCAGCGACGCGGGCGAGACGTCCTCGGCCACCGTCACCACCGTCGACCACGGCTGCCACGCGTCCGCCGCGGTCCGGGTGTGCAGGGCCAGGGCGCCGGTGATCCGGGCGTGCTGCTCCGCGTCGAGCAGCCCTTCGGTGCGCGCCTGGGAGACCAGCCCGGCCAACTCCTCCGCGGTGAACACCGTCTTCACCGCCTCGGACGCCTCGATCCGCCAGACCGCGAGGACCCGCCGGGCCGCCCACTTCATCGCCAGCAGCAGCGGCTTGGTGGCCACGCAGAACGCCAGCATGGCCGGGCCGAGCCAGAGCGCGGAGAGTTCCGGACCGGCCAGCGTGATGTTCTTCGGCACCATCTCGCCGACCACCGTGTGCAGGAAGACCACCACGCCCAACGCCAGCACGAACGCCACCGGGTGCACCGCCCGCTCGGGCAGGCCGGCCGCGTGGAACGGCGACTCCAGCAGGTGGGCCAGCGCGGGCTCGGCGATCGCGCCGAGGCCCAGGGAACAGACCGTGATGCCGAGCTGCGCCCCAGCGATCATCAGGGGGATCTGGTTCATCGCCGACAGCGCCCAGCGGGCCCGCTTCGAGCCGGCGGCCAGCGGCTCGATCACCGTCCGCCGGGACGCGATGAGCGCGAACTCGCTACCCACGAAGAACCCGTTGCCGAGCAGCAGCAGCACGGTCACCAACAGCTCAGGCATCGTCGTCCGGCTCCGCCGGGCGCAGCACCCGGACCTGCTCGATCCGGTGCCGTTCCACCTCCACCACGGTGAACTCCCAGCCACCGGCCTCGACCGTCTCGCCGGCCAGCGGGATGTGCCCGAGCCGGGCCATCAGGTACCCGGCCAGCGTCTCGTACGGCCCCTCGGGCAGCCGGAAGCCGGTCTGCTCGGCCAACTCGTCGGAGCGCAACACCCCGTCGACCAGCACGGTGCGCTCCCCGCCCGGCACGGTGAGCTCGACCGGGCCGACGTCGTCCACGCTGGCCGGATCGAACTCGTCGGCGATCTCCCCGACCAGCTCCTCGACCAGGTCCTCGATGGTGACCACGCCGTCCGTGCCGCCGTACTCGTCGACCACGATGGCCAGGTCGGCGCCGGCGGCCTTCAGTGCGGCCAGCACGCCGTCCAGGTCCAGGCTCTCCGGCACGTACACCGGCTCGCGGGCCACCGAGCCGACCGTGGTCGACGCCCGGGCGGCCAGCGGAACCCCCAGCGCGTCCGGCACCCCCGCCACACCGGTGACCAGGTCGAGGGTCTCCTCGTACACCGGGAACCGAGTCCGCCCGGTCTCCCGGGACAGCTCGAGCAACCCGGCCACCGTGGCCGTGGCACGCAGCGCGACCACGTCCACCCGGGGGGTCATCGCCTCGGCCGCCCGCTTGTCGCCGAAGCGGATGGTGCGGCGCAGCAGCATCGCGGTGTCCGGGGGCAGTGCCCCGGCCCGGGCGGAGATGGCCGCCAGCAGGCCCAGTTCCTCCGGCGAGCGGGCACTCCGGAGCTCCTCCTGCGGCTCCACCCCGAGCGCCCGGACGAGCCGGTTCGCCGAACCGTTCAGTCCCCGGATCACCCAGCCGAACGTCCGGGAGAAGGAGTGCATGGGGCCGGCGGTGGCCAGCGCGGTCGGCATCGGTCGAGCCAGCGCCGCGTTCTTGGGCACCAGCTCACCGAAGAGCATGGAGATCAGAGTCGCCAGGGCCAGCGCCAGAAACGGGGTGAACCGCTCCGTGCTGTCCCCGGCCACCGGGCGCAGCAGCGGGGTGAAGACCCGGGCCAGGGCCGGCTCGGCCAGATAACCCGTGAGCAGCGCCGTGATGGTGATGCCGAGCTGCGCGCCGGAGAGCTGGAAGGAGAGCTCGCGCAGCGCCGTGCGTACCCTCAGGGCGGCCTCGTCGCCGGCGCCGGCCCGGCGGTCGATCTCCGCGCGATCGACCGTGACCAGGGCGAACTCGGCCGCGACGAAGAACGCGTTGCCGGCGGTCAGCGCAGCGAAGCCGACCAGGGGCAGCAGCGTGGCCAGGACAATCCCGTCGATGTTCGCCTCACCTCGGCGCGATTGTGCCACGGCGGGTGCCCAGCCACCGGCCGGGCCGGCCGACGGCTCAGCCGGCGACCGGCGCGGCCTCCTTGCCGCGCTGCGGCTGCTCCGGCTTGACCGAGCGGAGCAGCACGCTGGCCACGTCGATCACCTCGACCTGCTCGCCGGCGCCCTTGCCGTTCACCCCGTCGTTGAGCATCGTCGAGCAGAACGGGCAGCCGACGGCGACCGTCCTCGCCCCGGTGGCCATGGCCTCCTCGACCCGGTCCACGTTGATCCGCTTGCCGATCTTCTCCTCCATCCACATCCGGGCGCCGCCAGCGCCGCAGCAGAAGGAGCGCTCGCTGTTGCGCGGCATCTCGGTGATCTCGCCCTCGATGGCGTCCCCGAGCACCTCACGGGGAGCCGCGAAGATCCGGTTGTGCCGGCCCAGGTAGCAGGGGTCGTGGTAGGTGACCCCGCCGTCGACGGGCTGCACCGGGGTGAGCTTGCCGGTGGACACCAGGTGGGCCAGCAGCTGGGTGTGGTGAACCACCTCGAACTCGCCGCCGAGCTGGCCGTACTCGTTGCCGAGGGTGTTGAAGCAGTGCGGGCAGGTAGCGACGATCTTGCGCTTGGCCTTCTCCCGGCCCTCGAACGCCTCGTTGAGCGTCTCCACGTTCTGCTGGGCGAGCATCTGGAACACGAACTCGTTGCCGATCCGCCGCGCCGGGTCGCCGGAGCAGGTCTCGCCCTCACCCAGGATGGCGAACTTGACGCCCGCCTCGTTGAGCAGGGTCGCCACCGCGCGGGTGGTCTTCTTGGCCCGGTCCTCGAACGCGCCGGCGCAGCCGACCCAGAACAGGTACTCGAAGTCGTCCACCTCGCCGACCCGGGGCACCTCGAAGTCGAGACCCTTGGTCCAGTCCTCGCGGGTGTTCTGCGGGGCGCCCCACGGGTTGCCCTTGTTCTCCAGGTTGCGCAGCATGACGCCGGCCTCGGAGGGGAAGCTCGACTCGATCAGCACCTGGTAGCGACGCATGTCGACGATGTGGTCCACGTGCTCGATGTCCACCGGGCACTGCTCGACGCAGGCACCGCAGGTGGTGCAGGACCAGAGCACGTCCGGGTCGATGACGCCGCCCTCCTCGGCGGTGCCGATCAACGGACGGTCGGCCTCGGCCAGCGCCAGCACGTCGACGTGCGCGAGTTGCGCCGCGGTGGCCTTCTCCTCGCCGGTCAGGTCCTTGCCACCACCGGCCAGCAAGTAGGGCGCCTTGGCGTACGCGTGGTCGCGCAGGCTCAGCACGAGCAGCTTGGGCGAGAGCGGCTTGCCGGTGTTCCAGGCCGGGCACTGCGACTGGCAGCGACCGCACTCGGTGCAGGTGCTGAAGTCCAGCAGACCCTTCCAGCTGAACTGCTCGACCTGGGCGACACCGAACTGGTCCTTCTCCGGGTCGGCCTCCTCGAAGTCGAGCGGCTTGCCCTGGCTCGTCATCGGGCGCAGCGCGCCGAGGCCGGAGCCGGCCGGCCAGGCCGGCTCACGCTTGAAGAAGATGTTGGGGAACGCCAGGAAGCGGTGCCAGGCGACGCCCATGGTGACGTTCAGCGAGATGACGATCAGCCAGGTCATCGAGATGACGATCTTGATGAGGGCGGCGATGCTCGCCCCGTCCTGCCAGTCGGGCAGCACCGCGCCGACCGCGTGGCTGACCGGGGTGGCCCAGAGCGGGTACTCGAAGTGGTCGGTGGCGACCTTGAAGCCCCGGATCACGAACCCGAAGATCAGGACCAGCAGCACGATCCACTCGACGAAGTAGCCCTGCCACATCGTCGAGCCGGTGAACCGGGAGCGACCACCCGGCCGGTTCGGCCGGTTGCGCAGCCGGATCGCCATCAGCACCAGGATGCCGACCAGACCCAGCACGCCGATGATCTCGGTGGCCAGCCCGAAGACCACCCAGTGCCCGATGATCGGCAGCCCACCGGTCGGGGTGACCACCTCGAAGTACGCCTCGAGCACCAGCAGCGACAGCACGATGAAGCCGACCATCACGAACCAGTGCGCCGCACCCACCACGCCCCACTTGAGCATGCGGGTGTGGCCGGCGGTCTCCACCAGCATGGTCTTCGTACGGCTGACCTTGTCGGTGAACCGCTCCGGCGCGGGCTGGCCGAGCCGGATGACTGCCACCATCTTGAGGACCGCGCGTGCCGCAAGCCACACCGCCACGGCGGTGATGGCGGCCGCGAGGATCGTGGTGACGATCTGGACGCTGCCCATCGAGTTGGCCTCCCCGGTCTGCTGCCTGTCGAGCGGCTCGGCGACCGGGACCGGGTCAGGACGGAGCCGGCGTCGCGCCGCTGCCGCACCTGCGACCGGACCGGTCGATGACCTCGCTCCGCTCGGTCATGCAGTGCAGCCTACGCGCAAGGTTACCCAGCAGTAACGTGAGTCATCTCGCAGCGGGCCACGCCGCCCTGCGGACACCATAGGGTGCCCCGCCCGGTCCTGCCGGGCAGGGGCTCCGTGGGGTGACGTGAATCCTCCGGCGTGGCGACGCGCCGGGCCGGCTCAGCGCCAGCGGGAGAGCAGCGCCAACGAGGCGACCATCGCGCCGAAGCCCACCGCGAGGTTCCAGTAACCCCACGCCATGATCGGGTACTGCTGCTCGGAGAGGTAGTAGACCACCAGCCAACCGATGCCAGCGACGATCAATGCGACCGCGGTGATCGGCAGCCACACCGGGCTAGGCTTGCGCGACGATGCCGCCGTCGTCGGACGGACGTCCGTCGGCGGGGTGTACACCTTCTTCTTGCGGACCTGAGACTTGGGCACGACGCTCTCCAGAGGGGTGACGACCTCGTCCGGCCTGACAACCGGGCGCGGGGGCGACGGTCCATGGCCAATAATGTTCGAAAGCTAGCGTAGTCCGGAACGCCCGCCCGGACCACGAATGGGGTCAGGCCGGTGCACGGAGTGACCGAAAAAGGCGGGACTGTTCGCATCACCGGCCCGGCCGGGGCGGACCAATCCCCGAAACGCGGAAGGAACGCTCGGTGGAGTACACATCCGGCGCCGCCTCCTGGCAGAAGGTCCTTCGACGGGCCGGTGCCGGGCTGCTGCCCCGGCGACCGCGTCAACGCCGACCGGGCTGGTCGATCGGGGTGCCCCTGATCGCCGCCGCGGCGGGGCTGCTCTTCACCACCACCGCGACCACGGCCGGCGGCACCGCGCTACGAGAGGACCGTCGGCCCCAGCTCAACCAGCTCATCGAGGACCGCCGCGAGCAGGTGGCGGCGAGCGAGCGCCGGGCCGCCACACTGCGCGACGAGGTCGAGGAGCGGACCGACGCGCTGGCCGACTCGGACAGCCCGATCAAGGCTCAGCAGGACCGCGCCCAGGGCAGCCTCCAGGCCGCCGGGTTCACCAAGCTGACCGGCACCGGGGTGACGGTGGAGCTGAACGACGCGCCGCGACGCACCGACCAGACCCCCACGGACGCCAGCAACGACGACCTGGTGGTGCACCAGGGTGACGTGCAGGCGGTGGTCAACGCGCTCTGGGCCGGCGGGGCGGAGGCCATGTCAATCATGAACGTCCGCGTGCTGGCGACCAGCGCGGTACGCTGCGTCGGTAACACCCTGCTGCTCCACGGGCGGGTGTACTCCCCACCGTTCAAGATCGTAGCAATCGGCGATCCCGCTGCCCTCCAGCAGGCCCTCGCCAGCTCTGAGGGAGTCCGGTTGTTCAAGGACGCAGTCGACGACTACCAACTCGGATACAAGGAGACCGTCTCCGCGGTGACAGTCCCGGCATTCGAGGACTCGACCGCCCTGCGCTCGGCGACGGTGCCCCGGTGAGCGGCCCGGACGACCGGCGCGACGGGCGACACCGGGACCAGGCCGACGAACCGACGGCGTTCCTACCCAAGGTCGACCGGCCCGAGCGCGGAGCTGACCGGCCCGGCCTGGCCGGCAACTGGCTCGATCCGATGCTGCCCGCCCGACCCCGGGCGACGCGCCCAGCGGCCGTACCCGAACCGCCGGCCGCCCCCGGGCCTCCCCGGGGCGACGGGGCGCCGCCGCCGGCCGGCCGCGCCGACAACCTCCCGCGCGCCGACCGCCCGGCCCAGCCGAACGCCGGCCGGCCCGACCAGCAGCGGACCCCGACTCACCCGGGCACCGGAGCGCCTCCGCCGTGGCCCGGTGCCACCCCGGCCGGGTCGGGCCCGCACGGCGGGCCCGTCCGTCCCCCCGCAGCCACCGGCGGCCGACCGACCGCACCCGACCAGGGACCGGTCCGGCCGGCCGCACCCGACAACGCCCCCATCCGGCCGCCGGCGCCGCCGACCGCCCCGACCGCCCGCCCGCCGGCCGCCGGTGTGGACGCGCCCACCGCGTTCATCCCCACGGTCGGACCCACGCGCGCAACCGGCTCCCCGGCCGGGCCGGACCGCCCCGCCGACCCGGCCGCCACCGCGCTGATCCCGGCCGTGCCCGCCAGGCCCTCGTCCCGCCCGCCGGCCATGGACTCCACGGCGCTGATGGGTGCCGTCCCCCGCACCGCGGCCACCGACGAGCCGGCCGGCGCCGCGGACAGTCCCGCCGAACCACCGCGGCCCCGACGCGGCGAGCGGGTGGTCCAACTCCGGCCCCACCAGACCGGTGAGGGCTACAAGAGCGTCTACTCGGAGCTCACCCGCCCCTCGCTCGCGTCCCGGCTCCGCACCGGCGTCCGGCTCACCGGCGAGGTTCTGATCACCTTCGGCCTCGTGGTGCTGCTCTTCGCGGGTTACGAGGTCTGGGGCAAGTCGGCCATCGTCGACGCCCACCAGAACGACCTCAGCCAGCAACTCGCCCAGGCGTGGGGCCCGACCGACGACCCCACGGTCGTCCCGTCGGCCACCCCGAGCGTCAAACCGTCGCCGCCGGTTCGCGGCAAGCCCATCGCCGGCCTCTACATCCCCAAGCTCGACAAGAACTGGGTGGTGGTCGAGGGCGTCACCCAGGCCGACATCCGGTACGCCCCGGGCCACTACCCGGCCAGCGCGCTGCCCGGACAGGTCGGCAACTTCTCCGTCGCCGGCCACCGCAACCGGGCCACCTTCTGGCGGCTGGACGAGCTGGACGACGGCGACGCGATCGTGGTCGAGGGCAAGACCGACTGGTACGTCTATCGGGTGTCGCAGACCCGGATCGTCAGGCCGACGCAGGTTGAGGTGGTGGCACCAGTCCCCGGTGATCCAGACAAGAAGCCGACCCGGCGGATGCTCACCCTGACCACCTGCAACCCGAAGTTCGACAACTACCAGCGCTTGATCATCCACGCCGAGCTGGACCGGACCCAACCCAAGTCAGCGGGCCGCCCGGCGGAGCTGGGAGGCTGACCCGATGTACGCGTTCATCTGGCGCAAACTGCCGTTCGGCCTGGCCGGCAAGCTGACCGGTTCGGTGCTGCTCGCCGCCGCCGCGGTGGCCCTGCTCTGGTACGTGGCCTTCCCGTGGGCCGAGCCGCTGCTGCCCTTCGACGACGTGCAGGTCACCCAGGACTCCGGCGTACCCGGTGAACCGGGCGGCGGCGACGCGGTGACCGGGGAGACCCCGGCCGGCGACGAGCACGAGCTGCCGTACGACACCGACCGGAACAACTCCGCGCCGCCCTCGCCGAGCAGGTGACCATGCGCGTCCTGGTGATCGACAACTACGACTCGTTCGTCTTCAACCTGGTGCAATACCTGGGCCAGCTCGGGGTGGACTGCGAGGTCCGCCGGAACGACGAGATCGACGTCTCCGACGTGGGCAGGGTGGGTGCCGCCGGCATCCTGCTCTCACCCGGGCCGGGCAGTCCCGACCGCGCCGGCATCTGCCTGGACGTCATCCGGGAGTACGCGGGCGAGTTGCCCATCTTCGGCGTCTGCCTCGGCCACCAGGCGATCGGCGAGGCGTTCGGGGCGACCGTCACCCGCGCGCCCGAACTGCTGCACGGCAAGACCTCCGAGGTACGGCACCAGTCGGTCGGCGTGCTCACCGGTCTGCCCGACCCGTTCACCGCCACCCGCTACCACTCACTGGCCGTACTGCCCGAGACGCTCCCCGACGAGCTGGAGGTGACCGGCTGGACCGGCTCCGGCGTGGTGATGGCGATGCGGCACCGGACGCTGCCGATCGAGGGCGTGCAGTTCCACCCGGAGTCGGTGCTCACCGAGGGCGGCCACCTGATGCTCGCCAACTGGCTGGCCGGCTGCGGTCACCCAGAGGCGCTGGAGCGGGCCCCGGAGCTGGCCGCCGAGGTCGACGCCCGCCGCCGCGCCGCCTTCGCCACCGCCTGACGCCGGCCAGGCCGACTTCAAACCGGACGCTCAGCCCCGCAGCGCGTCCTGGACCGCGGGACTCGCGGGCGAGCGCACTGCCGGTGCCCGGCCCAGGGCTGCGTCCCAGGCCGCCTTGCCACTGGCGAAGTAGTCCCGGACCGACTTCTCGACCAGCAGGGCGGGGCCGCAACCGGTGCAGCGGGCCGTGACTCCGTCGACGTCGAGGCCGAGGTGCCGGCACAGCGTCACGGCCCGGGACACGTGGTAGGACTGGGTCACGATCAGGGCCCGCTCGACCCCGTACACCTCGCGCGCCCGGGCACAGCTGTCGTAGGTGTCCAGGCCGAACGGGTCGGACACCACGCGACGCGGGTCGACACCGAGCTCGGTCAGGTACGACGTCATCACGGCCGGCTCGTCACCCGACGTGCCACCCCCGTCGCCTGACACGAGGACCACCCGGGCCCGCCCACTGTTCACCAACTCGGCGGCGGTCTCCAGACGGCCGGCCAGCCGGTCCCCAGGTCGAGTTCGATCAGCCGCCACGGCGGTGCCGAGAACGATCACCACGTCGGCGGCCGGCGCGTCGGCCTCGTCGTACACGTGACCGCGCGCGGAGATCGTCGTCCAGAGCCACGGAAGGCTGGCGAGGAGCAGCGCGACCAGCCCCAGGGCGACCACCCGGGTCAGGCCTCGCCGCCACCGACGCTCGCGACCCGGAGGGCCGGTCACCGAAGCTTCGGCGGCGGTCACGCGGACGGTCCCGGAGCCCGAGCCACCGGGTCTACTGCTCGTTGAGCCGAGTGGGTGGGGGAGGGAACGGCAGCCCGGAACCGCCACCGTTACCGTCGCCCGGCTTGGTCGGCGTGGCGGTCGGCGTCGGCGTCGGCGTTGCTGGCGGACTCGGAGTCTCGTTCTCCGGCTCCGGCTGGGAGACGATGATCGTCACCGTCTTCCCCTGGGCCAACTGCGTGCCCGGCCTGGGGTTCTGGTCGGTCACCTTGCCGGCCTCCGCTGCGGGCACAAGGTCGCCGAGATCGACGTTGACCTTGTAGCCCGCCCGCTTCAACTCCTCCTCGGCCGCCTCCTGGGAGGAACCACGAACGTCCGGAACGCCACGGATGTTGCCCTTGGAGTAGGTGACCGTCACCTCGGTAGCCTCGGCCACCCGAGTCCCGGAGGTCGGCGACACGTCCAGGACGATGCCCTCGCTCTCCTTGTCGTCGCGCGGCTTGGGCTTGACCCTCAAGCCCAGGCCCTCAAGCCGAGCCTTGACCGAGTCGTACTTCGAGCCGACGAGGTCCTTCGGGATTACCACCTCGGGCTTGCCACCACACACCTGGACGGTCACCGTGCCGTTCTCCCGCAGCTGCGTCCCGGCCTCCGGAATCTGCGTGACGACGGTGTTCTTTTCGCAGGTGCCGTTCAGCACCTGGTCTCCGGCCTGCGGCTGGAAGCCGAGGCTGCGGATCTCGGCGAAGGCGGCCTCCTGGCTCTTGCCGGTGAGCGTGGGGACCGACTTCAAATTCTTGTCCGGCTGCTGACTCCAGAGCAGGGCGGCGACCAGGGCGATCACCGCCAGCACGCCAACGGCGCTGAAGGTCGCGATCAGCAAGGAGGACGCCTTGCGCTGGCGCGGGTCGCCGACCCGGGCCGGAATCTGGCGGGTCTGCGGCCCACCGCCGGCGGGCGGGTAGCCACCGCCGCCGCCGGCCGGAGCCATCGCCACGGTCTCCGCCTCGCGCATCACCGGGGTGGCCAGCACGGGACGGCCAGCGGCGGCGCGGAGCAGGTCGGCCCGCATCTCGCCGGCGCTCTGGTAGCGGTTGAGCGGATTCTTGGACAGCGCCTTGAGCACGATCGCGTCGACCGCGGGGTTGACGTCCGGGTTGATGTCGCTCGGCGTGGGCGGCGTCTCCCGCACGTGCTGGTACGCGACGCTGACCGGGCTGTCCCCGACGAACGGCGGGTGCCCGCAGACCAGTTCGAAGAGCACGCAGCCGGCCGCGTACACGTCGGAGCGGGCGTCCACGGCCTCACCGCGCGCCTGCTCCGGGGAGAGGTACTGCGCCGTGCCGATCACCGCGCTGGTCTGCGTCATGGTGGTCGCACCGCTGGCCAGCGCCCGGGCGATGCCGAAGTCCATCACCTTGACCTGGCCGGTCTGGGTGAGCATGACGTTGCCCGGCTTGATGTCCCGGTGGATGATGCCGTGCCGGTGGCTGAACTCCAGCGCCGCGCACATGTCGGCGCAGATCTCCAGCGCCCGGCGGGGCTGCAACCGGCCCTCGGCGCCGAGCACCTCCTTCAGAGTCCGTCCGTTGACGAACTCCATGACGATGAACGGCAACGTCTCACCGGTCGGCGCGGTCTCCTCGCCGGTGTCGTAGACCGCCACGATCGCCGGGTGGTTGAGCGAAGCCGCGTTCTGCGCCTCCCGACGGAACCGCATCTGGAACGTCGCGTCCCGCGCGAGGTCGGTGCGGAGCATCTTGATCGCGACGTCCCGACCGAGCCGGAGGTCGCGACCGCGGTGCACCTCGGCCATGCCGCCGTAGCCGAGCAGCTCGCCGACCTGGTACCTGCCACCGAGCAGGCGGGCCTGCGCTGTCATCGCGTCTGTCGTCCTTCGCTCGTCATCGTCCCGCCGTCGTCCGGCTGGAGCCGTACCTCAAGACGGTACGACGTCCGGGTCGCATCGTCGCGTCCGTCGAGCCGCAGCACGCCGGACGTCACGGTGTGCGGAGCCAGCGCACCGGGTTCACCGGCTTGCGACTGCTTCCGCAGGTTGTAGGAAATCACGCCGGAGCAGAGCAGGACCAGCACGGCCAGCAGGATGGCGAGGAGCACCATGCCGGGCCGGGACCGGCGCGGATCGGGTGCCGGCAGCGCTGGGCCGGCCTGCCGGGCGTACGCCTGCTGATACTCCTGCCGGACCGGTGCCTGCGGCACCGCGGCGGCGCCGCGCGGGTAACCGGCGGGGCTGACGGGCGGGCGTGCGTGCGGGACGGCCGGCGCGACGGCGGTGGGTCGGGGCTGCTGGGCCGGCGCGACGGCGGTCGGCCGCTGCCCGGCGACCGGCGGTCGGTGCGGGGCGCCCGGCGGGCGAAGCTGCTGCGCGGACGGCACCTGGGCCCGACCGGGTGCGGCGGGCGACGCCGGCGCCGCGGAGACCGGCCCGGAGTTGCCACCGGCCCTGGCCTGCTGGGAGAGCGCGGCCTTGAGCTGGCGGGCGACCCCGGCGAGGGCGGCGGCGCTGGGCCAGCGGGCTGCCGGGTCCTTGGCCAACGCCCGCTCCACCACGGCCCGGACCTGCGGCGGGATGTCCGCCGGCAACGGTCGGGGCGTCTCCCGGACGTGTCGCATCGCGATGTCGAGCGGGTTGTCGCCCTCGAACGGTCGCCGCCCGGCCAGGCACTGGTAGGCGACCACGCCGAGCGCGTACACATCGGAGGCCGGGGTGGCCACGCCACCGGTGGCCTGCTCCGGTGAGATGTACGAGGCGGTGCCGAGCACCGAGCCGGCGGCGGTGAGCTGGCCGACCATGTCGGAGCGGGCGATACCGAAGTCGGTCAGCACCAGCGTGCCGTTCGGCCGGACCAGCAGGTTGCCCGGCTTCACGTCGCGGTGCACGATGCCCTTCTCGTGCGCGGCGTGCAACGCGTCCGCGGCCTGCGCGACCAGGGCCATCGTCCGGGCCGGAGTGAGCCGGCCGACCCGGCTCAGCGTGGACGACAGGGCGTCGCCCTCGACGTACTCCATGACCAGGAAGGCGATCTGCTGGTCGTTGCCGAAGTCGTAGACGTCCACCACGCCGGGGTGGTTGATGGTGGCCATGGTCCGCGCCTCGCCGCGGAACCGCTCGGCGAAGTCCGGATCGTCGAGCAGCGCGGGGAGCAGGCTCTTCACCGCGACCGTCCGGCCGAGCACCTGGTCGGTGCCGCGCCAGACGTCGCCCATGCCGCCGCTGGCGATCCGCTCGTCGAGACGGTAGCGGTTGCCGAGCTGGACGCCGGGGCTGAGCATGTCAGCGACCCCCCGGGTCGGCGATGGCGGCCCGCATGATCTGACCGCCGATCCGGGCCGCCTCGGAGCTGCCGCCGCTGCCGGCCTGCTCCAGTACGACGCAGACCGCGGAGACCGGGGTGCCGTTCTTGTCGAGCGCGAACCCGATGAACCAGCCGTGGTCGGGCCGGTCCGGGGCGGACTGCGCGGTGCCCGTCTTGCCGCCGACCGTGTAGCCGCTGATCGCCGCGTTCCGGCCGGTGCCCTTCTGCACCACGCTGACCATCATGTCGCGGAGGTCGCCGGCGACCTGCCCGTTGACCGGCTGGCGCAGCTCCCGCGGCTTCGCGGTGTAGTAGCTGGTGGTCCGGTCCGGGGCGAGCAGCTGCCGGACCAGGTACGGCCGCATCTGGCTGCCGCCGTTGGCGACCGCCCCGGCGATCATGGCCCCCTCCAGCGGGGTCATCCGGACGTTGTTCTGGCCGATCGAGGACTGGGCCAGTGCGGCCGGGTCGGCGCTTCCGTCCGGGTTCTGCATGTCTCCGGTCCGGCTGGCCGCCGTGCGCAGCCCGTCCTCGCCGAGCTGGCCGACGGTGAGGTCGTCCTGCTCGAAGCCGAACTGCTGGGCCTTCTCCTTGATGGTGTCGGCGCCGAGCCGCACGCCGAGCTGGGCGAAGCCGGTGTTGCACGATTCGGTGACCGCGTCCAGCAGGGTGACCTGCGACTTCGGGCAGATCGACGGGTGGGCGTTACGGATCGGGCTGCCCGAAGTGGGCGGGGTGTAGCTCGACCCGGCCGGGATCGAGGTGGATTTGCTGATCCCGTTCTCCAGCGCGGCCGCGGCCACCACGATCTTGAAGGTGGAGCCCGGCGGCAGCGTCTCGGAGAGCGCGCGGTTCTTCAGCGGGCCGTCCGGGTCCTGATCCAGCTTGTTGAACGCCGCCGCCGCCTCAGTGCTGTCGTGGACGGTCAGCGGGTTCGGGTCGAAGCTGGGCATGGAGACCAGCGCCTGCACCGCGCCGGTGCGCGGGTCGATGGCGATCGCCGCGCCCTTCTTCACACCCACCTGGTTGTTGCGCAGCTGGTCGTACGCCACGTCCTGGGCCCGCTTGGAGAGCGTGAGCAGCACGTTGCCGCCACCGGTCTGGTCGCCGGTGAACATGTCCTTGAACCGGTCGCCGATCAACTGGTCGCTGGTGCCGGCCAGGAAGTCGTTCTCCACCCGTTCGATGCCCTGGTCCGCCAGGTTGACCGGCTTGTAGCCGAGCACGTGGGCGTACTTGGCGCCGCCCGGGTAGGAGCGCAGGAACTTCAGCTTGCCGGTGGTCTCCTTGCTGGTGGCCACCGCCGTGCCACCGGCCTCGATGTTGCCGCGCTTGCGCTTGTAGTCGGCGACCTGGACCCGACCGTTGTAGTCGCTGGTGCGGTACTCGTCGGCCTTGTACGCCTGGATCCAGTTGAGGTTCGCGAAGAGCAGACCGAACAGGACGATGACGACGACGCCGACACGGCGCAGGGGTGCGTTCACGGCTTGATCACCTCCGTGGGAGCACCGTGCAGCTGCTCCGGCGGGCCGCCGGTGGGCCGGGCAGCCTTGCCACCGCTCCCGCTGACCGGCCGGCGGGCTCCGTCGGAGACCCGCAGCAGCACCGCGATGAGCAGCCAGTTGGCCATCAGCGACGAGCCACCGGCGGACAGGAACGGGGTGGTCTGACCGGTGAGCGGGATGAGCTTGCTGATGCCGCCGACGATCACGAAGACCTGCAGGCCGAGGGTGAACGCGAGACCGCCGGCGAGCAGTTTGCCGAACGAGTCCCGCACCGCGAGCGCGGCACGCAGGCCCCGCTCCACGATCAGCAGGTAGACCACCAGCAGCGCGGAGAGACCGAAGAGGCCGATCTCCTCACCGATGCCGGCGAAGATGAAGTCGTTCTGCACCTCGGGCAGGATGTCCGGTTGACCGCCGCCCGGCCCGGCGCCGAAGAGCCCGCCCGTGCCCAGGGCGAGCAGGCCCTGGACGAGCTGGTAGCCCTTGTCGGTCGGGTCGGCGAACGGGTCCAACCAGATCTCGGCGCGCACGTAGAAGTTGGCGAACGGCCCGCCGATCGTCGAGCCCAGGACGTAGGCGAGGTAGGCGCCCCCGAAGAAGAGGATCAGACCGATCAGCAGCCAGCTGACCCGTTCGGTGGCGATGTAGAGCGTCACCACGAACATGCCGAAGTAGAGCAGCGAGGTGCCCAGGTCCTTCTCGAAGACCAGCACCAGGAGGCTGATCAGCCAGACCACGACCACCGGGCCCAGGTCGCGCCCACGCGGGAAGTCGATGCCGAGGAAACGCCGGCTCGCCAGCGACAGCACCTCGCGCTTGCGCACCAGGTAGTAGGCGAAGAACACCAGCAGTGCCAGCTTGGCGAACTCACCCGGCTGGATGGAGAACAGGCCGACATCGATCCAAAGTCTGGCGCCGTTCTTCTCGGAGATGCTGCGCGGCAGCACCGCCGGGAGCATCACCAGCACGATGCCGGCCAGGCCCAGGGTGTACGCGTACCGGGAGACCGAACGGTGGTCGCGCATGATGGCGAGCAGACCGGCGGCGAGGATCACCGAGAGGAGCGTCCAGGCCAGCTGGCGCCCGCCCTGCCCCGCGAAGATGGCCAGGCTCTCCCGGTCGGCCACGGGGGCCTCGCCCAGGTCGATCCGGCGCAGGAAGCCCACCCCGAGGCCATTGAGCAGCGCCACCGCCGGCAGCAGCGCCGGGTCGGCGAACGGGGCGAGGAACCGGATGACCAGATGCAGGCCGAGGAAGACCGCGCCGAGGGCGGCGGCGGGCATCCAGAAGTCCGGGGTGACCGTGTCCAGCAGGTTCGCCTCGACGGTCGCCCCGTACGCGGCCACCAGCACCATGGCGAGCAGCAGCAGGGACAGTTCGGCGTTGCGTCGGGACCGGGCCAGGCGTACGCCGGACTCCCCGCCCGTGGTGGCGGGCGAGGGTGCCGGTGTGGCCGCTACGGTCACGGGTGGAGTCCTCGGGATCTCAGCTGACGCTCACTCGGGAGACCGGCAACCGGCCGGGTCGAGCCCTGGCGTGGTCGAGTCGGAGGGCGTGGCGTCGGGTGTGGTGGTCGGATCGGTCACGCCGACAGCGGCGGTCGCACCGGTGGTCGGGCTTGCGCTGACGACCCCGGTGGGGGTCACCGACGCTTTCGCGCTGGGGCTGCCGTTCGGTGCCGGCGTCGTCCCGGCCGGCGTCGGGGTCGGCGTGGGCGTCGGCGTCGCGCCAACCACGGCGGTCGGGTCGGCCGGGCAGATCGGCTTCAGGTTGGGGTTGCTCGGGATGTCGCTGGTCAGCTCGGCGAGTTGGCGCTCGGCATCCGGCTCGCTCTTGGCCCGGATGCCCACCTTGACGGTGTCCTGCGCCGCCACGGTGAGGTCGTCCAGCCGGGTGCCGCTGGTGCGATGCACGGTGGAGAGGTCCATCCCGGCGATCTGACCCTGGATGCCACGGAAGACGGCGACCTGGCCCTCCTCGGTGGCGCCCACGTAGTACTGCTGTTGGGTGTAGGTCCAGCCGGCGAAGAGCCCGCCGCCGAGGATCACCAGCAGGGCCAGCGCCATGGCGGTGGCCCGCACCGGACGGCGCTTCGGCTCCTGCTCGTCGTCCGCCGCCGGCGGCTCCTCGGGCGCGGCCGGGCGCGGCGCGGACAGCGCCGAGGCCCGGGCGGCCGGGGTGGAGTCGTCGGCGGAGGTGGCCATGCCCCGGTCGCGGGCGGCGGCGCCGCCGACGATCGGGGTCGCCTCGACGATGTCCTGATCCGTGGCGTCCGCGATGATCACCGTGATGTTGTCCGGCCCACCGCCGCGCAGCGCGAGTTGCACCAGCCGCTCGACGCACTGCTGCGGGTCGGCGTACTCCCGCAGGGTCTCGCCGATGGTCTCGGCACTGACCACGCCCGAGAGGCCGTCGCTGCAGATCAGGTAGCGGTCGCCGGGCAGCACCTGGCGCACCGAGTACTCCGGGTCGATGTCCCGGCCGTCCAGGGCCCGGGTGAGCAGTGACCGCTGCGGGTGGCTGCTCGCCTCCTCGGCGCTGATCCGACCCTCGTCGACGAGCATCTGGACGTAGGTGTCGTCCTTGGTGACCTGCGCGAACTCACCGTTGCGCAGCAGATAGGCCCGCGAGTCGCCGATGTGGACCATCCCCAGCTTGCTGCCGGAGAAGAGGGTCGCCGTCAGCGTGGTGCCCATCCCCTCCAACTGCGGGTTGGCGTCCACCGTGTCGCGGAGTTGTTGGTTGGCGGTGCCCACGGCCGAACGCAACGCGTCGACGAGAGCGTCCCCCGGGACGTCCTCGTCGAGCGGCGCCATGGCACCGATGACGATGTTGCTGGCGACGTCACCGGCGGCCATGCCGCCCATGCCGTCGGCAACGGCGAGTAGCCGCGGCCCGGCGTAGACGGAGTCTTGATTGCCGTCTCGGATCAGACCGCGGTCGCTGTGGGCCGCATAGCGCAGGGTCAGAGTCATGGCCGTAATTCGAGGGAAGTGCGGCCGATCCGGATCGGCACGCCGAGGGGGACGGGGGTTGGTCCGGTGACCTTAGCGCGATCTAGGTACGTGCCGTTAGTCGAGCCGAGGTCCTCGACGAACCACTGCCCTTCACGCGGCACGAGCCGGGCGTGCCGCGCGGAGGCGTAGTCGTCGGTGATGACCAGGGTGGAGTCCTCGGCCCGACCGATGGTGATCTGCGCTTCACCGAGAGTGATTCGAGTGCCGGCCAGCTGGCCAGCGGTCACCACCAGCTGGTGTGCCGCCCTGCCCCGCTTCACCTTCGCTGGCTTGGCCGCTTGCCCCGTCGAGGCGCCCACCGCACGCGGCGCCGCCACCAGACGACCGGACCGGGCCCCCGCGAAGAGGTCCCGGCGGATCACACCGACCACCGTGAACACGAAGATCCACAACAGGATCAGGAACCCGAACCGGGCGACGGTGATGACCAGTTCCGGCAAGGCGGGTCAGCCGTCCACGCGGAAGGTCAGCGTCGTGGTGCCGAGCTGGACCATGTCACCCGGGTTGAGGGCGACCGCGGAGACCCGCTGGCCGTTGACCATGGTGCCGTTGGTCGACCCCAGATCGGTCAGCACGACCTGGCCGCCGTCGAAGTCCAGTCGGGCGTGTCGCCGGGAGATGCCGACGTCGGGCAGGCGCAGGTTGGCCTGGTCGCCGCGACCGATCACCGTCGACCCCATCTGCAGGGGATAGGTGCGCCCGTCGCCCGAGACCAGCCGCACGTTGCGGCCGCCACCCTGCCCGGGCGGCGGACCGTAGCCGCCACCCTGGTCGTACGCGGGGTAGGCGGGCGGGCCGGCGTCGTAGCCGGGTGCCGAGACCGGGGCGACCTCGCCGCCGGTGTAGACCTCGGCGGTGACCCGGAACATCCCCGTGTCCAGGCCCTCCCCCCGTTCGATCTCGACGATCACGTCGCCGTAGACCGTCCAGGCCTGCTCGCCGATGAACTCCGCCTGCGACTGGGCCAGCTCCTGGGCCAGCGCGGCGGCATACGGCGCCAGACGACTGTGGTCGAACGGCGAGAGATCGATCACGTAGCGGTTGGGCACCAACGTGCGCCCACCGGCCAGGATCGCCTTGTGCGCCTCGGCCTCCCGCTGCATGGCGTTGAGGATCTCCACGGGGTGGACCACCCCTTTGAAGACCTTGGCGAAGGCCCCTTCGACCAGGCCTTCCAGACGCTTCTCGAAGCGTTGCAGCACGCTCACCGGCTCCTCCTCGGGTCCCGAGGACATGATGGTATCCGGCCGGCGCGCGCGCAGCTCACACGCCGCTCGGCCGCCTGCTACCGGCCCGTTCGGATGGGCCGGGTCTCCCGTGCTAATCTTTCGTCCGCCACGAACGGTAACCGCTCGTGGCGAGCGCCGGGGACAGCGTAGTATCTCCGGGGCCTGCTGGAGACAGTGGGCTCGGGGCGGCTAGAGTGTTCCGGGTTGTGCCACGGGGATGTGGCGGAATGGCAGACGCGCACGGTTCAGGTCCGTGTGCCCGAAAGGGCGTGGGGGTTCAACTCCCCCCATCCCCACCAACGACGAGGGCTCCGCAGAATGCGGGGCCCTTCCGTCATATCGGGGCCGTGCCCGTCGTCACGCTATGCTCCGATGGTTTCTGCCTCCGATGGACCAGGAGTGGCGTGTGAGTGTCGCGTTGGTGACCGGGTCGGGTGGTCTGATCGGCTCCGAGGCGGTCCGGCACTTCGCCGGCCTCGGCCTGGACGTCGTCGGCATCGACAACGACATGCGCCGGTACTTCTTCGGCGAGGACGGCTCCACCTCGTGGAGCCTGGAGCGACTCAGCCGTGACCTGGGCACCGCCTACACCCACTTCGCGGTGGACATCCGGGACCGGGACGGCCTGGAACAGGTGTTCAAGAAGTACGGCTCCGACATCGCCGTGGTGATCCACAGCGCGGCGCAGCCGAGTCACGACTGGGCCGCCAAGGAGCCGTACACGGACTTCGACGTGAACGCCGGCGGCACGCTCAACATTCTGGAGAACACCCGACGACACGCGATCGACGCGCCGTTCATCCACTGCTCCACCAACAAGGTCTACGGTGACCGGCCCAACAGCCTGCCGCTGATCGAGCTGGAGACCCGGTACGAGCTGCCCGAGGACCACCGCTGGTACCAGGGCATCACCGAGGACATGTCGATCGACAACTCGCTGCACTCGGTCTTCGGCGCGTCCAAGGTCGCCGCGGACGTGATGGTGCAGGAGTACGGGCGCTACTTCGACATGAAGACCGCCTGCTTCCGGGGCGGCACCCTGACCGGGCCGGCGCACTCGGCGGCCGAGCTGCACGGGTTCCTGGCCTACCTGATGCGCTGCGTGATGGAGGGCCGGACGTACAACCTGTTCGGCTACAAGGGCAAGATGGTCCGCGACGCGATCCACTCGCGGGACGTGCTGACCGCGTTCGAGGCGTTCTTCCGGGCGCCGCGTTCGGCGGAGGTCTACAACCTTGGCGGAGGCCGGCACTCCAACACGTCACACATCGAGGCGTTCCGGATCGCCGAGGAGATCACCGGCCGCGAGGCGCAGATCAACTACGTCGAGCAGAACCGCACCGGCGACCACCAGTGGTACGTGAGCAGCATGGCCCGGTTTGAGGAGCAGTACCCGGAGTGGAAGATTACGTATGACGTCCCGATGATCCTGCGGGAGATCTACGAGGCCAACGTGGACAAGTGGGTGCCCCAGGCATGACCGCCCAGACCAAGCGCAACGTGCTCGGCGTCCTGGTCGACGCCACCGACTACGACGCGGCGACCGACGCCGTGGTGACCGCGGCGCACGAGCGGCGTCCGCTCGCGCTGACCGCGCTGGCCGTGCACGGTGTGATGACCGGGGTGCTGGACCCGGCGCACAACGCCCGGCTCAACTCCTTCGACGTGGTCACCCCCGACGGCCAGCCGGTGCGCTGGGCGCTCAACCTGCTGCACCATGCCGGGCTCACCGACCGGGTCTACGGGCCGACGCTGACGCTGCACGTGCTGTCGCGCTTCGCCGACGAGGGGCTGCCGGTCTACCTGTACGGCTCCACCGAGGAGACGCTGGCCAAGCTGATCCCGGCGCTGGAGCGGATGTTCCCGGCGCTGAAGATCGCCGGGGTGGAGCCGTCCAAGTTCCGCGCGGTCCAGCCGGGCGAGGACGCCGAGATCGCCGACCGAATCCGGTCCAGCGGTGCCCGCCTGGTCCTGGTCGGGCTTGGCTGCCCGCGCCAGGAGGTCTTCACGTACGCCATGCGCCCCCTGCTCGACATGCCGCTGATGGCGGTCGGGGCGGCCTTCGACTACCACGCCGGGCTGCTGCGCCAGCCCCCGTCGTGGATGCAGCGCGTTGGCCTGGAGTGGTTCTGGCGGCTCGGGCTGGAGCCGAAGCGGCTCTGGCGCCGCTACGTGATCCTCAACCCGGCCTACCTGGCCCGGCTCGCCGGGCAGAAGACCGGCCTGTGGAAGGCCCGCCCGCCAGCGCCCGCCACCGAGCGGCCGGCCACCTTCGCGGTCTGACCCCGATCCGTACGGCACGAGGCCCCACCCGGCGTTCCGGGTGGGGCCTCGGCCGTGGGAACCAGGTCAGAGGGTCAGGGTCCAGGTGTTGATGTAGCCGGTGTCCCCGGAGTAGACGTCCCGCACCTGCAGTCGCCAGGTGCCGTTCGCCGCCTCACTGGAGACGTTGGCGGTGTAGGTCGTGTTCACGTTGTCGGCACCGTCGAAGTAGCTGCTGTTCTTCAGCCGGTACGCCGAGCCGTCCGGGGCGACCAGGTCGACCACCAGGTCACCCCGGTAGGTGTGCACGATGTTCACCGCGACGGTCGAGGACGCCGAGGCGTTGCGGTTGCAGCCGGCGATCGTGATCGAGCTGGACACCGTGGCGCCGGTGTCCGGGATCGCGACGTCGGTGCCGTTGGTGCCGGAGCAGCCACCGCCACCCGAGCCGGTCACGGTCAACGTGTACGTGGCCGTCCGGGTGCCCGCCGCACCGCTGCCGGTGATGGTCACCGGGTAGCTGCCGGCGGGGGTGCTCGCCGAGGTGGCGATGGTGAGGGTGGACGAGCCGCCCGACGTCACCGTCGACGGGCTGAACGACGCGGTCGCCCCGGCCGGCAGGCCACTGGCGGAGAGGCTGACCGACTGGGCGGAGCCGGCGGTGGTGGCCGTACCGACGGTGGCCGTCACCGAACCGCCCGGCGCGGTGGAGCCGGAGGTCGGCGACACCGAGACCGAGAAGTCGTTGGCCGGCGGGGTGCCGTTCACGACGTAGAGCAACCGGTTCGGGGTGCCGGTGCCGACGTTGGTCACCAAGTTCGGGGTGGAGTTGTTGACCAGGTTGTCCCGGACCTGCTGCGGGCTCCACGACGGGTTCGCCGAGAGCACGAGCGCGGCGGCCCCGGCGACGTGCGGTGACGCCATGGAGGTGCCGCTGATGGTGTTCGTCGCGCTGCTGCCCGTGTACCAGGCCGAGGTGATGTTGACGCCCGGGGCCAGGATGTCGACGCAGGTGCCGAAGTTGGAGAAGCTCGCCGCGGCGTCGTTGTTCTGCGTCGCGCCCACGGTGATCGCGGAGGCGACCCGGGCCGGGGAGTAGTTGCAGGCGTTCTGCCGGACGCCGAGGGCGTTGCCATTGCCGGCGGCGACCGCGTACGTGACGCCGGAGTTGATCGAGTTGGTGACGGCCGTGTCGATCGAACTGTTGGCGCCACCACCGAGGCTCATGTTCGCCACCGCCGGCTTGACCGCGTTCGCGGTCACCCAGTCGATACCGGCCACCACCTGGGCGTTGGTGCCGCTGCCCTGGCAGTTGAGCACTCGGACGCCGACGATCTGGACGCCCTTGGCCACCCCGTACGACGAGCCGCCGACCGTGCCCGCCACGTGCGTGCCGTGGCCGTTGCAGTCGTCGGCGGAGCCGCCGTCCACCGCGTCGAAGCCGGAGACGGCCCGCCCGCCGAAGTCGTTGTGCCCGTACAGCACGCCGGTGTCGATGATGTAGGCGCGGACGTTCGACGCCGTGTTCGGGTAGGTGTACGAGCTGTTCAGGGGCAGGTTCCGTTGGTCGATCCGGTCCAGGCCCCAGGACGGCGGGTTGGTCTGGGTGCCGGCGATCGAGACGGTGTGGTTCTGCTCGACGTACGCCACCGCCGGGTCCGCGGCGATCCGCGCGGCGGCCTTCGCGCCGACCCGGATCTCGAAGCCGCGCAGCGCCGCGCCGTAGGTGCGGGCCACCGTGCCGCCGTGCCGGCCGACCAGCCGGTCCGCGTTGTCGCCGACCGTGCCCCGGCTGACGGCGGTGTCCTTGAAGACGACGATGTAGCTGTCCGCGACGGCCGTGTCTCCGCCCGCCGCCCGGATGGCACCGGTCGGTTCGGCGGCCAGGGCGGGTGTGGCAGCGGCCAACAGGGTCAGTGTGGCCACCCCGACGAGTACGGACCTGTGGGCAAGACGCATCTCTTACCTCCCTCCGACCGGCAGCCGCCCGACGCGGGTCCCGCTCAGATTCGTGACGGCCGATCTTTCCGAGAGTAGGTCAACGTAGTGACGAAGATAAACATGTCGCATCGTTCATAACACGGAAAGGATGCCCCCTACGGGACGGCGTCCGGGACGAACGAGGGCTGCGCCCGGAGTCGCGGACGGCCGCGACCGGGCAGGCTGACCAGCATGGAGAGCCCCCTCGCCGCCCTGTTGCCGATCGCCGTCCTGTGGCTGGCCGCTGGCGTGGTCGCGGACGGCCTGCCCCGGCTGGACCGCGCCCGCGCGCTGCGCCGACGCGCTGGACACCTGCTCATCCTGACCCTGGTGGGCCTGACGCTCACGGTGACCGTCCTCGCGGCCGGGCTGCTCAGTGCCGGGAACACCCCGGCCGACCAGGCCGCCGCCGCCCTCGATATCGCCGGGCTCCCCACCCTCGTGGTCGCGGTCTGCACCGTACGCCGGGTACGCCGGCTCTGGGCCGGCGCGGGAGCGTTCGCCGCGGCGCCCGAGACGCCCGCGCCGCACGGTCTTCGGGCCGCCGCCGCGCACCCGTTGATCGGGTTGCCGTTGCAGGTCACCGGGGTACTGACGGTGCCCGCGGTGGTCGCGGCGAGCGGCACCGACCTCTTCGCCGAACCGGGCGTCACCGGTCCGGCGATCACCGTCGGCGCGCTCGGGATTCTGGCCATCGGCGTCCGGCACGCGCTCCGGCACAACCGGCTCGCCGAGCGGGCCCAGCCGGATCCGGCGAAGTCAGCGCGAGCGGCCGGGCCCCTGCACGTATAGCAGCTCCAGGATCGCCCGGGTCGCCTCGAACCAGCGGTCCAGCCAGCCCGGCGGCGGAACGCTGCCCTTCGGTGGCAGCTCCATCAGCAGGCCGCGCAGCAACGGGTGGTCAGCCAGCGACCCGGTGGGCTCCATCGGCCAGCCGCTCGGCGGGAAGGACGGCTCGACCAGTGGGTTCGGGTCGAGCGAGGGCAGCGAGAGCGGCGGGTCGCCCGCCTCGGTCGCCGGCGCCTCCCGCCCGCTCATCTCCTGGTCGGTCGAGACCACCTCGGTCAGTACGGTGTCCCGACGCGCCCCGCGGTACTTGCCACCGAACCGCTCCGGCTTGCCCGGACCGTTGGTGAGGTTGTCTGACCCGATCGTCGTCATCCGTCTCGCCTACCTCGCTGGGTTGCGGATCGGTGCGGCGGGTCGTCGACCAGCGCCGTACCGATTCGTTCAACGAGACGGACCCGCTGTGGCGACGGGAATCCCGGCGGAACCTCGCCGAGCGCGCCTCCGCGCGCGGAGCGGGAGCCCGCCGGCGCGGCACGCGAAGGCCCCCGTCCGGTCGAGACCGGACGGGGACCTCACGTGACCGCTCGGTCAGGCCGAGCCGAACACACCAACTCTGGTGCCGGCGACGAAGGCGTGCCAGTCGCCTGGGGCGAAAACCAGGGCCGGGCCGGCCTTGTCCTTCGAGTCCCGCACTCCGACCGCCCCGGTCACGTACGCCACCTCCACGCAGTTGTCACAGTTCGGCCCGCTCTTCGAGCTCTTGAACCACGTTGCCTGCGTCAGGTCCACGGGGAACCCCTTGGTCGCCATTTCCACAACGGCTCCTCTGCCAGTTTTGCGATGTGTGCGACGGACTCCTCCGGACGAATGGCCGCGGCGCGGATGTGATCGAAGATGAAGCTGTACTTCTGTAGTTCGTCGCTCTTCTCAAGGAAAAGCCCACCCGTGGCGTTCTCCGCGTACACGACATCCGGATCACCGGCCTCGGGGAAACTGAGGATCGTGAAAGTGCCGTCCATGCCGGCGTGCGCACCGACCTCGAAAGGCAGGATCTGCAACGTCACGTTCGGCAACTCGGCCACTTCGACCAACCGCTTGAGCTGGCCACGCATCACCTCGTCCCCACCCACCGGCCTGCTTACCACCGCCTCATCGAGCACCACCCACAGATCGACCGGATCGTCCTGGGTCAACAACGACTGACGGCCCAGTCGGACACGCACCCGTTGGTGGACCTGATCGGCGGTGAAGTCCGGCCGGGCGGCGCGGATCATCGCGCCGGCGTACTCCTCGGTCTCCAGCAGACCCGGCACCACCTGCTGCTCGTACGCCCGAATCGAGCTCGCCGCGGCCTCCAGCCCGACGTACGCGCCGACCAGCACCGTGCTGTACGGGTGCCACCAGCCCTTCTGCCGGGCCTCCCGGGCGATCTGCACGAGTTCGTCGCTCTCGGCACCGACCACGCCGTAGATCCGCAGCATGTCCCGGACGTCGCGCGGGGTGGCCGTGGTGTGCCCGGTCTCGATCCGGGAGACCTTCGACGCCGAGCACTCCAACTGCTCGGCGACGACTTCGATGGTGATCCCGGCGGATTCCCGCTGGCGGCGTAGCTCGGCACCGAGCCGCCGCCGTCGGATGGTGGGGCTGCGCCGCTCACTCATGGCGCTCCCCGGTCACTGCTTTCCGCCGCTGGCTGCTCGACCCCACTTCGGGCTACCTCCGGTCGACGCGCCACTGGCTGCCGCCCGCCGGGGGCGCGACCGTCGACCGGCGAGCGTTCGCGGCGAGGGGGTGGTGCCGGTCATCGGCCGGCCGCGACGGGCGAAACCGGCCCTCAGTGTGCCGTCCGGACGCGGATGGCTTCAAGCGCCGCTTTGTGGAAGGCACTCACGTATCGGCAAAAGTCGACGTGCAACTTGCATGAAGCACGTCACTGATGCACTCTGTCCGCATGGCACGGATCACTCAGCGTCTCCGTCCGGTCCCCCGGTGTGGTGATCCCACCGACCCGGGGAACCCGGGCACGACGCGGGCCCGGCCGGCGACACCGAGAGCTGCTCCGGGGTGAGGACCCCGCCGCTGCAAGCCAGCCGGCTGCGGCGGCGGGCGCGGTTCCCGGAAGCAACCGGGTGATGGTCGGGTGGCGGCACGCCACCAGCGGAGTACGGCCCGACCGCCACCACCCGCACCACCGGTCCACGAGGCGCGAACCCGTCACCGGGCCGAGACGTTTTCCCCGACCAGTCACCGCCGGCACGAATGCCGGCCGACCTCCCCAGGAGCCCATGTGCTTCCCCGCTCCGGTGACGTACTGCACGTGACTCGCGCGGCGAGTGTCCAGTTCCTCAGGCCCATCAAGTTCCGGGTGATCCGGGTGCTCGACTGGCCGACCTACGACGGTTGGCTCTGGCTCGACGGCTACGAGTTGAACACCGCGGGCGACGCGGTCAACCGTCGGTCGATCTTCGTCCAGCGGGGCGGGTTGCAACAGGTGCAGGCCGCACCGGAGCCCCGCCCGCACACCGTACGGAGCCGGCGACCGGTCGTCCGTACACCGGTCCGGGTGGGCTGACCGACGCGATCCGCCGCCGGTGGGCGTGCCGTCGCCATAGAATTGGTACGCCCACCCCGGCACCGTTCCACCCGCGCGTCCAGGGCCCTGAGCCTGGGATGGTCATGGTCAATCAGCCCGCCGTGCGGCGGCACCACCGCTCCCGTATCGCCTACGCTTTCGGACTGCTCGCCCTGCTCGGGGCCGTGACCACGTTCGTGGTCCTGGCCCGCGACCCGGCGCTGTCGTCCACCCGACTGACCACTCCGGTGCCCGCACCGGAGATCACCGTGGTCGACGCCGACCCACCGACGTACGACGAACCCGGCTGGTTCGACACCCATGCCCCGGACGACCGTGCCGACGCGGCCGACCCGACCGGCCCGGCCGCCGGGGCCGGTGGCGGCGGTCAGTCCGGCGGGCGGCAGGAGATCACCGAAGCCGGTCCGGCGCGGAACACCGCGACCGACGTCCGCCGCTCGCTGTTCTGGTCCGGGATCTTCGGCCTCACCATCTCGCTGGCCGGCCTCGGCCTGGTCGGCACCCGCCGCCGGATGTGGTGAGCACCGGTCACCGCGTGCGTGTCGCCGTGGGACTAGGCGTAGCCGGGCTGGTCCCGGTCGAGGGCTGGGCCTGGGACACGATCAGCAGCACCTCCTCGTCGGCGGGCAGCATGGTGCCGGCCTCCGGTTCGGTGCCCACCACCGTCCCCGGTGGCAGCTCGGACGGGCGGTACACCACCCGGTAGGCCAGCCCGAGCCGGTCCAGCAGCCCTTCCGCGGTGGCCTGCGGCAGGCCGGCGAGCGGCGGCACCGGCTTCTCGGCCGGCGCGGTGGTGGCCGCCGGGCTGCTCGGCGTCTCACTGGTCGGCGCCGCCGAGGTCGGGGCCGCGCTGGTCGGTGCGGCGCTCGTGGCACTGGGCGGCGGCAGCGACGGGGTGGACCCCGGGTCGCCATCCCCGTCGTCGTTCTGCGCGGCGAGCACGACCCAGAGCGCGGCGCCGAGCAGGCCGGCGAGCAGGAGCGCGAGCACCCCCCAGAGGATCGGCAGCCACCAGCGTCGGCCACCCTGCTCCTCGGCGTACCACTCCCCGGAGGGCTCGGCCGGTCGGGGCGCCCGGACCTCCGCCCGCCCGGACCACGGCGCCGGGGTCGCCCGCTCGGCAGGCATGGGCGCGGTCCGGTCGGGAGGCGTGCCCGGCTGCGTCAGCGCGGAGCGGTCGATCGGCATGGTCTGATCGGGCGACGCGGCGGGACCCGACGCGGCCCGGTCGATCGGCGCGGTCTCATCCGGCGACGCGGCCCGGTCGATCGGAGCGGTCTCGTCGGGGGACCCGGTGGTGGGGGTGGCGGGCTCCTGGCGGTCGTCGCTCATCGCACGTCCTCTCCCGAACCGGGCGGGCGGCATGGCCCTCGACCGCCAACCTAACCGCCCGCACCGTCATCGGCGCGGATCCGCGGCCCGAACCGCCCGGCCCTGATCAGAAGGGGGGCTGCGTGCCCGGCAGGCTCGGCGGCGTCTCTCCGCACCAGATGCTGACCTCGTCGTTCCAGCGGGCCGGGCCGTCCTCGGCCGGCTCCTGCCGGCTGACCTTCCCACTGCGCCCGCTGCGGTAGCGCGGGTAGAGACCCTCGTCGACCAGTTCGTCGGCGGCCTTCGCGCAGCCGTCGCCGACCACGTCCGGCACCTCCGCGGGGGGCGGCGGACCGGCAACCCGCAGCTGCACGGTGGTGCCCCGGGTCACCTCCGTACCCACGGCGGGCGAGGTGCTCTCGACCGTACGACCGGTGCCGTTGCCGAAGACCAGCCGCCAGCCGAGCCGCTGCTTGCGCAGGACATCCCGGGCCTCCATGAAATCGGTGCCGACCACCGGTGGCACGGTCAGCCCGGTCCCCCTGGTCGCGCTGGCGGAGGTCCGGGGAGCGGAGGGCGTGGTCCGGCCGGTGCTCGGCCGCGGTGCGGTGGCCCGCCCGGTCGGCGCACCGGTCGTCGTCGCCACCGCCAACGGATCCGCCGGAGGTGCGTCGTCCTCGCCCGCCAACAGCCAGCCACCGGTGGCGCCGACCGCGGCGAGGAGCACGGCGACCAACCCGCCACCCAGCAGCACACTGGCCCGGCCCGCACCGCCGCCGTCCCGGCCGGCGACGGAATCCTGCCGATCCGTGTTCGCGTCCGTCATTGCGCCCACCGCCTCATCACCGGCGACCGTACCGGTCGTCGCCCAACCCGCTGCGTCCGCGGTCCACCCCGGCGGGTAGTTGCCACTCGCCGCGCCGACGACGGGACGTTACGCTGCCCGGCATGGCCAGACGGGGCTGGGGAGTATCGATCGTGACGGCGATCGGGGTCGCTGCCGGCGCTGGCGCCGCGCAGCTTGGCTTCGGCTACGGGCTCGGCGTCATCACCTGGACGCCTACCGATGCGGGGGCCACCGACACGGCCTGGGCGGACGGCCTCGCCTGGGCCACGTGGCTCGCCGCCAGCTCCACTGTGCTCGGAGCGGTGTGCGCGCAGCGCCTGCACTCCAGGGCAGTGCCGCCGGCGGCCGAGGCGACGGTGAGCGGCCCGGGGTCGATGCCTCCCGCCGCACCGGCCACGGAGAACGGGTCCGAGCCGGCAGAGCGGTCGGAGCCGGGAGCCGCGCGTGCGGCTGCGGTCGAGGGAACCGGCCCGACGGGCGCCACGGAGGGCGCGTCGTCACCGATGGCCGAGGTGCTGCCCAGCCAGCGTGGGAGCCTGCTGCGGCGGGTGTCCCTGACGCTGGGCGCCGCGGTCGGCGGGCTGGTCACCGTACTTCTGGTCGCCGTACCCGCGCGGGTCGCGGTGGGCGCCGACACCGGTGCGCCGCAACGGGTGGCGGCCGTACACGCGGGACTGGGCATCCTGATCGGGGTGCTCGTCGCGCTCTGGGCGCTGCGCTCGCGCGCCGCCGCGGTGAACGTGACCGCCACGGCCGCCTGGCTCTGGCTGCTCGCGGTGGTCTCGGTGATCGACGGGGTACGCGTCGGACGCGGGCTGACCGGCGCCCAGCTCGGCACCTGGCAGCTCGACCCGGACCACCCGCGGTACTGGATCGGGGACCAGCTCTACTGGCCCGGTGCGCTGCTGGCGCTCGTTCCCGCGCTGCTGGTCGGCGCGCTGGCCGCCCGGCGAGCCGCCCGGTCGACCGGGCACCGGGTCGGCGCGGCAGCCTCCGGCGCGGCCGGTCCGCTGCTCGTCGCGCTCGCCTACCTGACCACCCTGCCGCGCTGGTCGGCGCTGGGCCCCGCGCAGCTGTCCACCCAGCTGATCGCCCCGTACGCGGTGATCGCCGGCGTCGGCGGCTCGGTGCTGGTCGCCGTCCTCGCCGAGCGGGCCAACCGGGTTCGGTCGACCGACCCGGACGCGCCCGTTCCGGTCGGAGTGGACGCGAAGCGGGCCGCCGAGCGCGACTCGACCCGGGCCGGCGAGCCCGACGCCGATCCGCTGAGCCCCACGACCGAGGCCAGCACCGGACGTGGGACGGACGCGGCCCGTGCCGCGGCGTCGGCGAGCGGGACCGTTCCGCGAAAGCGGGACGCGACCCGCGCACCCCGAGTGCCGGCACCCCGCTCGGCCCCGGACGACTCCGAGTCGACCGGGTCCATGGACGACGAGCCGGTGGAGGGCGCCGCGTCGGGCAGCCGGCGGGGCCGGTCACCGCGGCGGCCCGGGCGACCCGGCACCGACTGAGTCCCGGACAGCCGCCGATGCGCTGACGGCCGGCCGGACCGGTGGTGCGGGGTCAGTCGACCGGCCAGGTGTGGACCGGCTCGTTGCCGCGCTGGAGTTCCGCGTAGCGCTGGACCATGTGGTGCAGCGCGGCGGCCCGGTCCATGCCCCGGTGCCGCTCCGCCGCCCAGACCGCCTCGGTCTGCCAGACGGCGCCGTTGCGGCCGGTCCGGCAGCGCTGCTCGATGATGCCGAGCAACCGGTCGCGCTGCGCCGGGGCGACACCGAACCCGTCCAGGCCGGCCGCCGCGGTTGGCAGCAGCTGCTCCAGCACCAGCTTGGTGACCGGCACATCGCCGAGCCGCGGCCAGTGCAGCACGGCGTCCAGGCCGCGTCGGGCGGCGGCGTGGAAGTTCTCCTCGGCGGAGCTGAAGGTGAGCTGGCTCCAGATCGGCCGGTCCGCCTCGGCCAGGCCGCGGGCCAGCCCAAAGTAGAAGGCCGCGTTCGCCAGCATGTCCACCACGGTCGGACCGGCTGGCAGCACCCGGTTCTCCACCCGCAGGTGCGGACGGCCGTTCATGATGTCGTAGACCGGGCGGTTCCACCGGTAGACCGTGCCGTTGTGCAGCCGCAGCTCGCCGAGCTGCGGCACACCGCCGGAGTGCAGCACCTCCACCGGATCCTCGTCCTCGCAGATCGGCAGCAGCGGCGGGAAGTAGCGGACGTTCTCCTCGAACAGGTCGAAGATCGAGGTGATCCACCGCTCGCCGAACCACACGCGGGGTCGTACGCCCTGGGCCTTGAGTTCGTCCGGGCGGGTGTCGGTCGCCTGCTCGAACAGGGCGATCCGGGTTTCGGCCCAGAGCTGACGGCCGTACAGGAAGGGAGAGTTCGCCCCGATCGCCACCTGCACCCCGGCGATGGCCTGGGACGCGTTCCAGTAGTCGGCGAAACTGTCCGGGGCTACCTGGAGGTGGAACTGGAGACTGGTACAGGCGGCCTCGGGGGCGATCGAGTCGGTGTGCGTCCGCAACTGCTCGACGCCGCGGATGTCGAGCTCGATGTCCTCGCCCCGGGCGCCGACGATCTGGTCGTTGAGCACCCGGTAGCGCTCATTGGTGGAGAGATTGTCCTCGACCAGGTGCCCCTCGGTGAGGGTGGGCAGGATGCCGACCAGGACGATCTTCGCGTCGGACTTGGCCGCACGCTCGTCGGCACGGGAGAGGCTGCTGCGCAGGTCGTGTTCGTAGTCGGCGAAGCCGGTGCCCTCGATCAGCCGGGGCTCGGCGTTGAGTTCCAGGTTGAACTGCCCCAGCTCGGTCTGGAAGAGCGGGTCGGCGATGTCGGCGAGGATCTCCTCGTTGCGCATCGCCGGCTCGGCCGCCGAGTCGACCAGGTTGAGTTCGATCTCCAGACCCGTCATCGGCCGGTCGGCGTCGAAGCCGAAGTCGTCCAGCATCAGGGCGAAGACGTCCAGGCATCGCCGGACCTTCTGCCGGTAGCGGACGCGATCCTCCCGGGTGAAGGCGCCCTGCGAGACGTCCCTGCCCATATGTCCTCCCGGCGGCCGGCGCGGTCGGGATCCTGCCGTCCCGAAAAGCGCATTGTGAACCATCCACGTTAGGAGCGCCCACCTGACCGGAGCCAGGGGCCGGTACCGATGATGCGAAACCGGCCCGCGCGGAAGCGCTCGTGGCGCCATCTGTACCCCGTCGGAGCCGTGCCGGACCCGCTGGAGATGCGAACAACCCGTGACACTTCACACGCAGGTGGCGACGGCTGCCGGAGACGACGACGGGCCCGCGCCGACTTGCGGCGCGGGCCCGGCGTACCGGCGATCCGAAGGATCAGGCCTGGCGGACGGCCTCGCCCTCGATCTCGATCTTGATCTTCTTGCCGACCAGCACGCCGCCGGTCTCCAGCGCGACGTTCCAGGTCAGGCCGAACTCCTCGCGGTCGATCTCGGTGCTCGCGGAGAAGCCGAAGATGTCCTGGCCGAACGGGCTGCGGCCGACGCCCTCGAACTCCACCTGCAGCTCGACCGGACGGGTGACGTCCTTGATGGTGAGCTCACCGGTGAGCACGAACTCGTTGCGGCGGTGGGACTTGACGCCGGTGCTGCGGAACTCCAGCGTGGGGTACTTCTCAACCTCCAGGAACTCGGGGCTGCGCAGGTGCGCGTCCCGGTCGTCCTGGGTGGTGTCGATGCTGGCGGCCTGAATGGTCGCGACGACCGACGACTGCAGCGGGTCCTCGGCGATGGTGATGGTGGCGGCCGCCTCGTTGAACTCGCCGCGGACCTTGCTCACCATCATGTGTCGGGCGACGAAGCCGACCCGCTTGTGTGCGGCGTCCAGCGCGTAGGTGCCGGCCGTCGGGATGGTGAGGCCGTCCCAGTCGCGGGTAACCGCATCGATGCTGCTGGTCATGCTGATGTCCTCCAGAAGAATGTTTAGTAGCCCAACGACTGCTTGAGCAACTATAGCCACAGCAATATTCCCTGTGTCAAGTACTGGTACGATGAACGAGTGACCAACGTGTTCGAGGATCCCCGGATCACCGCCGTCGGCCTGCTCTACGAGGTGCACGCCGGGCTCTCGGCCCGGTTCGCCGCCCAACTCGACGAGCAGGGCCTCTCAGTGGTCGAGTTCGAGGTGCTCACCCGACTGGCCCGCTCGCCGGGCAACCAGCTGCGGATGACGGATCTCGCCGCCCAGACCTCCCTGTCCACCAGCGGGGTGACCCGTGTGGTGGACCGGATGGAACGCGACGGGCTGCTCACCCGCCGCGCCTGCCCGTCCGACCGCCGCAGTTCGTTCGCCGTCGTTACCGCCGCCGGCATGCAGCGGCTGGACGAGACCCTGCCCGGGCATCTCCGCATCATCGAGCAGTGGTTCACCGGCCAACTGGACCCCGAGGCCCTGGCCGCACTGCTCGACGGCCTGCGCCGGGTGCGCGACGCCGTTCACCCGTGCGCCACCGCCGGCAGCACCGACACCGCCCCCGAGCAGGAGATCGCCGCCGCCGACGGAGCTGCCCGACCCTGACCGGCGGCGACCGCCCGTCCCTGCGGGCACGGCAAGCGGTCGGCGTACGGACCGGCCTGAGCACGTGTCGCGCCACCGGCAGAAAGACCGGCAGAACTGACCTTGGCAACCGGACCTACCGCTCGGAACAGACTTTCCGCCCCGATCTCGGTGGCAGGCTTCGTGCACCGGGGATTCACCGGGGGGTGACGGCGCGGGCGAACAGCGAGGGGTAGCACCAAGGGGGCTTTTCGTCCGCGCCACTCCCGCCCGACCGTCCGCGATCATGCCGCCCCACGACGACCCGGTGGCCGGCCCGCCGCGACTACCCCACGGCCCGCCCGCCCCGGGCGGCCATCAGCGCGTAGAGCAGTCCCGACTCCTGCGGCAACAGCCGGATGCCACTCTCCTGACAGACCTGGTCGAGCCGGTCCAGGACTGCCGGGTCCGCGGTGCTCGCAGCCAACCCCACCAGCGCCTCCACCACGTCCCGCCGATCCTGAGCGGCCTCGGCGGCAGCGGCGAACCACTCGGCGGCCAGCTCCCGGTCACCCCCGTGCAGCGCCAGGTTCCCCTCGATCAACGCGCAGGTCCCCGCCTCCGGCCCACTCCGGGACAGCACCGCGTCGTCCGCGCGCGGTCGTGGCAGCCCGGCCCGCTCCACCCACGATCGCACCGGTACGGCCACCGCGACCTCGCCGATCCCCGCCCGCAGCTCGGTGAGCACCTCGTTCGCCTCCGCACCGCGACCGTCCTGGGCGAGCGCCAACCCGACCGTGCCGAGCACCCGGCGCCGATGCCCCGGATCACCCAGCTCGGACAACGCCGCCACGGCGCGTCGGCCCTGGTCGACGGCGTCGGCGTACCGGCCCTCCAGACGGGCGACCTCGGCGCGGTTGGCCCAGGCCAGCACCCGCAGCCGCTGCTCACCGCCCTCGGCGGCGAGCCGGTCGACGGCGGCCAGTCGCCGGCGCGCCGCAGCCAGGTCACCGACCCGGATGTCGTGCCAGGCGAGGCTGTTCTGGGCCACCGCGAGGTGCCGGGTCCGACCGTCGCGGGCCGCCAGCCGGAGCACCGCCTCGGCCTGCTCGCGGGCCTCGTCGTGCCCACCGACGGTGATCAGCAGCGCGCCGAGCACGGTCCGCGCCTCCAGTTCCCCGGTAACGTCGCGGGCCTGCCGGAACATGTCCAGCGCGGCCCGCGCCGTCGGCAGTTCGTCGGGACCCGCACCGTGCTCGACGGCGAGCCGGGCCACCCCGAGGCTGGCCCAGCCACGCAGGACGGGATCAGCTTGTGCGGTTCGCGGGTCGGCCAGCAACCGGCGCAGCCACTGCCGGCCGGCGACGTCGCGCCCCCGAAACCGCCACCAGCGCGTCAGGCAGGCCGCCAGGCGAAGCGCGGTCATCGGATCGTCGGTGGCCGCGTGGGCCAGCGCGGAGCTGATGTCGCTGCTCACCTGGTCCAGCCGGTGCACCGCATCGGGCAACCGGGGGCCAGCGAGGTCGGTGGCGGCCCCCGCCACCAGGCGGGCGATCACCTCCGCGTGCCGACGCCGGACGCAGGTCAGCTCGCCACCGCCGGCCGCCTGTTCGAGAGCGAAGTCGCGGACCGCGTCGAGCAGCCGGAACCGGAACGGCCCGGTGCCGCGCACGCTCAGCAGGCCCAGTTCGACGAGCCGGTCCAGCACCGGGACCGGGTCGATCGCCACCGTGCCGTCCTGGTCGGCCTCGTCGGCGAGCATCTCCTCGGCCAGCTCCACCGACCACCGGTTGCCGAACATGGCGAGCCGCCGCAGCGCGTCCCGCTCATCCGGCGCGAGCAACCGATAGCTGGTCGCTACCGCGTCCCGCAGGGTGACCGCCGCCACGGCCGGGGCGGCATCGGCGCTGTTCGCCGGGCGGGCGGCCGCATCCGGTCCGTCCCAACCGGGATGGACCGCCGGGTCGGCAGGCGTCGCCAGGTCGAGCACCCGGTCGCCGTACCGGTCGAGCAGCTCGGTGAGGTCGAGGAGCCGGCCCCGGGCGGCCATCAGCTCGATGGCCAGCGGCAGCCCACCCAGCCGGCGGACCAGCGCGGCCAGCGCGGGCAGCTCGTCGGCGGTGGGCGGCTCCCGACGGATCTGGGCGAGCCGGGCGGTGAACAGTGCGACCGCCGGCCACGACCCGAGCGTGGCCGGTCCGGACCGCTCGGCGTCCGGCGGCGGCACGTCGAGCGGCGCGACCGGCCAGACCCGCTCGCCGGGCAGCCCGACCGGATGCCGCCCGGTGACCAGCACCCGCAGCGAGGGCAGCACGCCGGTCAGCCGGTGCAGTGTCTCGGCCACCGGACCGGGTGCGCGCTCCACCGCGTCCATCACCAGCAACGCCGGACGGTCGGCGAGCCGGGCGGTGAGCTCCGGCAGCCGGGCCGCACCGAGTACGGCCATCGAGGCGGCGAGCACGTCCGGCCCGTCCGAGCCCTCGCCGATCAGCACCCCGGCGACGCCGCCCGGGTGGGCGTCGGCAGCGTCGTGCGCGACGGACAACGCCAGTGCGGTCTTGCCGACTCCGGCCAGCCCGACCAGGCTCACCAGCCGGGGACCGTGCTCCGCGGTCAGCATCGCCGCCAGCTCGGTGACGTCGCGGTCCCGGCCGATCAGCGCGACCGGCGGTGGGAGGGCGACCGGCGGGGCGGACCCGATCGGGTCGGCTGCCGACGTGGCGGGGCCGGTGACCGCGAGTGCCGCCAGGGTGACGTCCGGTCGGGGCGGCTCACCGCCGGCCTGACCGCGGGCCGCGGCCAGGAACGCCGCCCGGGCGGCCCCGGTCAGCTCCATAGCTCCGGCGAGCAGCTCGACGGTGGTGCGCTGCGGCCGAACCGATCGCCCGCGCTCCAGGTCACGCACCGTCCGCACGCCCACGCCGGCCCGGTTGGCCAGCTCCGCCTGGGTCAGGCCGGCGGCACGCCGGTGCCCGCGGAGCAGCTCCGCCAGCCCGCTACGACCGGCCGGGCTCCGCGACCGGTCATGATCCGGAGTCATGGGCACGAAGAGTACGGATCGACTCCGACCATCGGCAGTCGAGCGTCGGGCTGCCGACGCCCACTCGCCGATATCCGACAGCGACCGCACGGCCCTGCCGGAGGCGGCGGTCGACCGGCCGCCGGCGAATCCAGCTCCGCTCAGAGGCCCAGATCGCGCGCGATGATCATGCGCTGCACCTCGCTGGTGCCCTCGCCGATCTCCAGGATCTTGGAGTCCCGCCAGAACCGGGCCACCGGGGACTCGTTCATGAAGCCGTAGCCACCGTGGATCTGGGTGGCCTCCCGGGCGTTGTCCACCGCGATGGTGCTGGCGTGCAACTTGGCGATGGCGGCCTGGCGCTTGAACGGCTCACCGGCCAGCATCCGCGCGGCGGCGTCGTAGTAGGCCAGCCGGGCGGTGTGCGCCTTCAGTTCCATGTCGGCGATCTTGAACTGGATCGCCTGGTTGGCACCGATCGGCCGGCCGAAGGCGTGGCGCTCCTTCGCATACTTGATCGACTCGTCGACGCAGCCCTGTGCGAGACCGACGGCCAGTGCGGCGATGGCGATCCGGCCCTCGTCGAGGATCTGAAGGAACTGGGCGAAGCCGCGCCCCCGTTCGCCGAGCAGGTTCGCCGCCGGCACCCGGCAGTCGTCGAAGGTCAGCTCGTGCGTGTCCGACGCGGTCCAGCCCACCTTGGAGTAGCCCGGCGCCACGGTGAACCCCGGCGTGCCGTTGGGCACGATGATGGTCGACAACTCCTTCGAGCCGTCCGGGTTCGTACCGGTCACCGCGGTGACGGTGACGAGGGCGGTGATGTCGGTGCCCGAGTTGGTGATGAACGCCTTCGAGCCGTTGATCACCCACTCGTCACCGTCCAGCACCGCCCGCGTCTGGGTGCCGGCGGCGTCCGAGCCGGTGCCCGGCTCGGTGAGCCCGAAACCGGCCAGCGCCTCGCCGCTGAGCAGCTTCGGCAGCCAGGTCGCGCGCTGCTCGTCGGTGCCGAACCGGTAGATCGGCATGGCGCCGAGCGAGACCGCCGCCTCGAGCGTGATCGCCACGCTGGAGTCGACCCGGGCCAGCTCCTCTAGGGCCAGGCAGAGCGCGAAGTAATCGCCACCCATGCCGCCGTGCTCCTCACCGAAAGGCAGGCCGAACAGGCCCATCTTGCCCATCTGCCGGATCACCTCGTACGGGAAGGTGTGCTGCTCGTAGTGCTCGGCGATGACCGGAGCGACCACCTCGCGCGCGAAGTCCCGCACGCTCTCCCGCAGCGCCGTTTGTTCGTCGGTGAGCCGGAAATCCATCTCATCCTCCTGTGTGGACGGGGCCGCCGGGCGCTCGTGACGCCGGGACGGTTCGCGGTGCTGGTCCGGTCGAGGGTCAGACCGGGGTGACGCCGTGCCGGCGCCGGGAGAAGTGCCGATCCTTGGTACGCGCCGCGGCGAACCGGCGGACCAGCTCGGTACGCAACTCGTGCGGCTCGACGATGGCGTCCACCACCAGCTCGCTGGCGAGCCGGACGACGTCGATGTCCTGCTCGTACTCGGCCCGCTTGGCGGCGACGAAGGCGGCCCGCTCGTCCTCGTCCGGGATGGCGGCGATCTTGTTGGCGTAGACCGCGTTCACCGCCGCCTCGGCCCCCATCACCGCGATCTTCGCGCTGGGCAGCGCGATGGTGGCGTCCGGCTCGAACCCGGGGCCGGCCATCGCGTAGAGGCCGGCGCCGTACGCCTTGCGGACCACCACGCAGATCTTCGGCACGGTCGCCTCGGAGATGGCGGTGATCATCTTCGCGCCATGCCGGATGATGCCCTGCTTCTCCACCGCGCTGCCAACCATGAAGCCGGGCACGTCGCTGAGGAAGAGCAGCGGCACGTTGAACGCGTCGCAGAGCTGTACGAACCGGGTCGCCTTGTCGGCCGAGTCGACGAAGAGCACGCCGCCCTTGAACATCGAGTTGTTGCCGAGCACGCCGACGACCTCGCCGTTGAGGCGACCGAAGCCGATGGTCAGCTCCTTGGCCCAGAGCGCCTGGATCTCGAAGAAGGACCCCTCGTCGAGCAGGCCCTTGACGTACCGCCGCATGTCGAACGCCTGCCGCTCGCTGGCCGGCACCAGCGCGGCCAGGTCGGCCTTGGCGGGCGCGGCGACGGCCTCGGCGGCCGGCGGCGCCTGGGTCCAGTTGGCCGGCAGGTACGACAGGTAGGTCTTCACCACGTCGAGCGCGTCGGCCTCGGTCTTGCAGAGGAAGTGCCCGACGCCGGACTCGGCGGTGTGCACCTTGGCACCGCCCATGGCCTCCAGCGTGGTCTTCTCGCCGGTGACCATCTCGACCATCCGGTCGGAGCCGAGGTACATGCTGGCGTTGCCGTCGACCATGGCGACCACGTCGCAGAACGCCGGAATGTACGCCCCACCTGCGGCGCTGGGGCCGAACAGCGCGCACACCTGCGGGATCGAGCCCGAGGCGCGCACCTGGTTCCAGAAGATCTTGCCGGCGCCGCGCCGGCCGGGGAAGAGGTCGACCTGGTCGGTGATCCGGGCGCCGGCCGAGTCGACCAGGTAGACCATCGGCACGCCGGCGCCGTACGCCCGCTCGATGATCCGGATGATCTTCTCGACGGTGCGGGCGCCCCAACTGCCGGCCTTGACGGTGGAGTCGTTGGCCATCAGGCAGACCTGCCGGCCGTCGATGGTGGCGGTGCCGGTGACCACGCCGTCGGCGGGCAGCCCTTCGGCCAGCGCATTGGCGTAGAGGCCGTCCTCGACGAACGAGCCCTCGTCGACCAGGAGCGCGACCCGCTCCCGGGCGAAGAGTTTGCCCTTGGCCGCGTTCGCCGCGTGGTACTTGTCCGCGCCGCCGGACCGGGCCCGCTTGCGCAGCTGCTCCAGCGCCTCACCGTCGAGCGTCACGCTGACTCCCTCGCCGTACTGACCTGAACGATCGTTAGGCTATCGCATTCGCGCGACGCCCGGCGACCCATGGGCGGACCGGGCAGCCGGGTGGTGCCCGGAGGCTGCGGATTCAAACCAAACATTGAAATCTATTAATCTATGTCGCTAGGCTCCTGACACCCCCTCCTCCCGGATTGGAGTCAGCGATGACCTCACGACTCAATCGGCTCGCGGTCGCGTTCGTCGCGACGGCGCTCGCCACCCTCGGCGTCACGGTCGCCAACCCGTCGCCCGCGTCCGCCGCCATGACCATCTGCTACAACACCAGCCAGGCGGGAAGCTACGCCGGCACCGCCAACCAGGCCGCCTCGATCTGGAACAACGCCACGTCGAACCTGACGCTCTCCGCGAACTGCGGCTCCAACCTGCGGATCTACCGGATCACCGGCGGCGGCTCGTACGCCGTCCGGACCAGCCTCGGCAATGGCCGGGTCTACATCGACACCCAGCAGGCCGCCCAGTACAGCGTGCTGCGGATCATGACCCACGAGATCGGGCACATCCTCGGCCTGCCGGACAACTACAACGGGAACTGCTCGCTGCTGATGTCCGGCGGCAGCGCCGGCACCAGCTGCACCAACCCGTACCCGAGCACGACCGAGGCGAACCGGGTGAGCAACCTCTTCGCCGGCACCTTCGCCGCCACCGAGCGCAGCGCGGACCGCGCCGGAGCGGACATCTTCCGCGACAGCTGGCCGAGCATGCTCACCTCGGTGGGCTGATCGACCGGGTACGTCGGAGGGGCCGGCATCGTGCCGGCCCCTCCCCGCGTTTGTGAGCGGTCAGCTCGGCATCGGCGTCAGTCGGGTGCGGGGGCCGGCGCGCAGCACCCCGGAGGGCAGCTTCTTGCCGAGCAGGTGCTCGGCCAGCTCGGCCGCCTCGATCAGGGCGGCCAGGTCGATGCCGGTGTCGATGCCCATGTCGTGCAGCATGTGCACGGCCTCCTCGGTGGCCAGGTTGCCGCTGGCCCCCGGCGCGTACGGGCAGCCGCCCAGGCCGCCGACGCTGGCGTCGAACTCGGTCACCCCCAACTCCAGCGCGGTCAACAGGTTGGCCAGCGCCGTACCCCGGGTGTTGTGGAAGTGCAGCAGCACCGGCACGTGCGCGTTGCGGTCGCGTACCGCGGTCAGCAGCTCGCGGACCCGGCGCGGAGTGCCCATGCCGGTGGTGTCGCCGAACGCGACCCGGTCCGCGCCGTCCCGGACCACCCGATCCACGATGCCGGCCACCCGCTGCGGGTCGATGTCCCCCTCGTACGGGCAGCCGAAGCTGGTCGCCACGATCACCTCGACCCGCGCGGAGGCGCCGTGCAGCAGGTCGATCAGCTCGGCGATGTCGTCCAGCGACTCGTCCGTTGAACGGTTGACGTTGCGCCGGTTGTGCGTGTCGCTGGCCGAGACCACCACCTCGATCTCGGTGAACCCGGCGGCGAGGGCCCGCTGGGCGCCCCGCGTGTTCGGCACCAGGGCCGAGTAGCGCACCCCGTCGGCCCGGACCGCCCGCCGCCACACCTCGTCGGCGTCGGCCATCTGTGGGATCGCCTTCGGGTGCACGAACGACACCGCCTCGATCCGGCGTACGCCGCTGCCGGAGAGCGCGTCGAGCAGCCGCACCTTGGCGTCGGTCGGGATCGGGTCCTCGTTCTGCAGCCCGTCTCGCGGCCCGACCTCGCGGATCGACACGGAATCTGGCAACTGGCTCATCGGTCACCTCGCTGTGACGTCGGATCGGGGCGGGTTGTCGGCTGCACCGCGCCCTTTGCACTGCTTCAACGGACGCAACGGCGACTGTCCGGTATCCGGACGACCGCTGTCGCCTCCAGGTAAGCAGAGCAAAGGGCTCGGCTGCCAGTGCCGCCGGGTCGCCGGGACGGCGGCACTGGCAGGCCCGGCCACACTGGCAGCCCGGCGGATCAGCGCATGCGGGAGACGATGCCGGTGTCGTAGGCGCCGGAGAGGAACTCCTCGTTCTCTAGGAGCTCGGCGAAGAAGGGCAGGTTGTTCTTCGGGCCCTCGATCTGGAAGGCGGCGACCGCCGTCCGGGCCCGCTCGATCACCTCGCCGCGGGTGGCGCCACTGATGATCAGCTTGGCCATCAAGCTGTCGTAGAACGGGGTGACGGTGTTGCCCTCGGTGTAGCCGGAATCCACCCGGACCCCGTCGCCGGTCGGTTCCACCCAGGTCCTGACCACGCCCGGGCCGGGCAGGAAGCGCTTCGGGTCCTCGGCGTTGATCCGCATCTCGATGGCGTGCCCGCTCGGTGCCAGCGCGTCCGGATCGAAGGTCGGCGCCAGCCCAGACGCCACCCGCAGCTGCTCCTCGACCAGGTCGACGCCGTAGACGTACTCGGTCACCGGGTGCTCCACCTGGAGCCGCGTGTTCATCTCCAGAAAGAAGAACTCGTTCGTAGATGGATCGAGCAGGCACTCCACCGTGCCCGCGTTGCGATAGTTCACCGCCTCACCGGCGCGTACCGCGGCGGCCAGGAAACGCTCGCGCAGCTCCGGCGAGACCGCCGGGGACGGCGACTCCTCGACCAGCTTCTGGTTACGCCGCTGCACCGAGCACTCCCGCTCGCCCAGCGCCACCACCCGGCCGTCGGCCAGGCCGAGGATCTGCACCTCGACATGGCGCACCCGGGGGAAGTACCTCTCGATCAGCACCGAGCCGTCGCCGAACATCCGCTCGGCGAACGCGCGCACCTTGTCGTACTCGGTGCGCAGCGCGGCCTCGTCGACGGCCACGCCCATACCCATGCCGCCGCCACCGGCGGCGGCCTTGACCATCACCGGGTAACCGATCCCGGCGGCGGCCGTCACCGCCCTGTCCAGGTCGGCGGCCGGGTCGGTGGTGCCGGGCGCGACCGGAACGCCGGCCGCCGCCATCAGGTTCCGGGCGTTGATCTTGTCGCCCATCGCGGTGATCGCGTCCGCGCCGGGGCCGACCCAGATCAGGCCGCTCGACTCGACGGTACGGGCGAACTCGGCGTTCTCCGACAGGAAGCCGTACCCGGGGTGGATGGCCTGCGCTCCGGTCGACTTCGCGGCGGCGAGGATCGCCTCGGTGTTGCGGTAGCTCTGCGCCGGGTTCGGCGGGCCGATGAGGACCGCCTCGTCCGCCTCGGCGACGAACGGCAGATGGGCGTCGGCCTCCGAGTACACCGCGATCGCGCGGATGCCGAGCCGCTTGGCGGTACGGATGATCCGGCGGGCGATCTCGCCCCGATTGGCGACCAGCAGTGACTCGATCATGTTTCCTCCCGGCGTCCGGATGTTGGGACGGTTGTCAGGAAACCATGCCCGGTACGCCGGTGACGAGTCGGCTCAGGCGAGCAGCGCGGCCAGGGCGGCGTCGCGCAGCAGCTCGGCGCGGCGTCGGCGGTCCACCTCGCCACCGAGGAACGGAGTCGAGTTCATCAGGCCGAACGCGGCGTGCGCCAGCACCCGCGCCTCGCCGTCGGGCATGCCCGGGTGCAGCGCGGTGAGCACCGTCACCCACTCCTCGACGTAGAGCCGTTGCAGCCGGCGGATCCGCCGCCGCGGCTCGTCCGGCAGGCGGTCCAGCTCGTGCAGGTGCAGCGCGATCACCGCCGGGTTGGCCAGCGCGAACTCGACGTGGAAGTCGATCAGCGACTCCAGTACGCCGCGCGGGTCGTCCGGGTGCCCGGCGGAGCGTTCCCGCCCGCCGGCCAGCAGCCCCTCACTGACCGGGATCAGCGCGGCGGCGAGCATCGCCTCCTTGCCGGCGAAGTGGTGGTAGAGCGCCGGACCCGTGACCCCGGCGGCCGCGCCGATGTCGTCCATCGACACCCCGTGGTAGCCCCGGGCGGCGAACAGACCGACCGCGATCTCCAGGATCTCGTCCTTGCGGGACCGGCGCCGGCCCGCACCCGCCGCGCCCCGTGCCTGCTGCTCCACCGTCACGGGGCAAGCGTAGACCGCGGGCCGCGCGCGATGGTTACCGGTCAGTTGCGCAGGCCGCACCGTCGGTCGGGTCAGTCGTCCTGGTCGAGGTCGTGCTCCTCCCGCAGCGCCGCGGCCTCCTCCGGCCGGTCCAGCAGGTCCAGCGCGCGGGCCAGCAGCCAGGCGGTCTGGTGCACCGGCCGCGAGTCCGCCGGAAGGCCACCGAGCACCCGGCGCAGCAGCGGCTCCGCCTCGGCCGGACGGTCCAGGCGCAGCAGCAGCTCACCGATGAGGATCTCCACCTGCGCGGCCTCGCCGAACGCCTCGATCGACCGCAACCGGTCAGGCACCCCGACCAGTCGGCCCAGCGCCTCGTCCGGCCGATCCTCCCCGGTCAGCACCCGCGCTCCGGCCTCGGCGGCTATCGCCAGCTCGTACGTCACCGGCGGCGACTGCTCCGGCTGCCCGGCCAGCGTCGCCGCCAAGCCGTCCACCAGCTCGATGGCGCGTACCGCCGACGGCCGGTCATCGGACCAGAACCAGGCGTACGCCTCCCGCCGGCGGGCCCGCAGCTCGTCGAGCGGCAGGTCGGCGAGCCGGTACGCCGTGGCGGCAGCCGCGAACCGCTCGGCGGCCACCGCGTCCCGGTCGGCGTCGTAGAGGATCCCGCCGGCCTCCTCCAGCACCTGCGCGCGGTGCGGGAGGTTGTCCGGGCCGTCCAGGTTGTCGGCCAACCGCTCCAGCAGTGCCAGCGCCGGGTCGATCTCGCCGAGCCCGGCGTAGACACCGGCCAGCAGGTGCCGACAGCGGTCCGCCTCCGCCTGGGCGCCGAGCCGGTCCAGACCGAGGACGGCCTCCTCGGCGACCTCGGCCGCCTCACCGAGCCGACCCACGATCCGGTACGCGTTCGCCAGCTCCCAGCGCAGGAAGGCGTCCCCCTCGGCGCCCCGCTCCACGCAGAGCGTCACCGCCTCGACGAAGTCGTCCACCGCGTCGGGGGCCCGCCCGGCGGAGAGCAGCGCCCGGGCCCGGGCGACCCGGACCGGCAGCTCCGCAGCCGCCGGCGCCACGGCCAGCGCCTCGTCGCAGGCGGCCACGGCGTCGGCCGGATCGTCCACCGTCCTGACGTACGTCAGGCAGGCCGCCGTGATCAGCTCGCCGACGCCCAGCTCACGGCCGATCCGGCGGGCCTCGTCGGCGGCCGCGCGGGCCTCGTCGACGCGGTCCGACTGCTCCAGCAGGTGTGCCCGGTGCAGCGCGATCCGGGCCGCCAGATGCCGGTCGCCGCCCGCGTCTGCGGGCACCCGGTCGAGCGCGGCGCCCGCCTCCGCCCAGCGTTCCCGGTGCAGCAGCGCCAGCGCCACCCGATCGTGCCCGGCGGCGCGCTGTCGCGCGTCGCCGAGCCGGTCCAACACCTCGGCCGCGGCTCGGACCAGCGCCAGCCCCTCCTCGGCGTCGTCGTCGGAGCGGGTCAGCAGCACGCCGAGCCGCCCGGCGACCACCTGGGCGGGCACCTCCTCGGCCGCCTCCCGGTACCGGCTCAGCGCCGCCCGGTTCATCTCGATCGCGCCCGCGATGTCGTCCTCGTCGCCGCGCTCGGCCGCCCGCAGCGCCAGCCGGTGCGCGGCCGTACGCGGTGCGAGGTCGTCGGTGCCGAACCGGTCGTCGCAGGCGGCCAGCGCCGCCCGGAACGTGGCCCGGTCGTGCCGGCCCCAGCTCTCCTCGGCGAGGGTCAGGAGCTCGTCCGGGCCGGCGTCGGCGGGCAGGGCCACGGTGGTCTCGTCGCCGGCCCGCGCCCGGTCGGAGGTGGCCGGTGACGCACCCCGGTCCCGGTGGATGCCCGGCTCGTCCCCGGACGGGCGGGCCGGGCGGCGGCGGACGCTGGCGGAGAGCGGCAGGTGCGCACCGCTCGCTCGCACGGCGAGCCGACTGGCTATCCACTCCGACTGGTGTGCGGTGCCGTTGCGGGCGTCGAAGCGGGCGGCCAGCGCGGTCGCGGTCTCCGCCAGCTCGTCGGCGAGCGTCAGCGCGGGCACCTCGCCGGCCGGCCGACCATCGGCGGCACGGCGGTACACGGTGGGTGCGCCGATCCGGCCGGCCTGGCGCAGCGCGGCGGCGGCGGTCGCCGCGAAGTGCATCGCGGCGGCCGGCGACGGCGGCCGGTCCAGCCAGTCCAGGTGCCGTTCGACCAGCTCCACCGCCCGCGCCTCGTTGCCGGTCAGCGTGCAGAACTCGATGTGGTCGCCGATGTCCCACAGGTCGGCGAGGTTGCCGCGCAGCCGGCGGTACGCCTCCCGGTGCGCGTCCCGCGCCGACTCACCCCGCCCGGTGCGCAGATACGGCAGGAGCAGCGCGGTGAGGATCGCCTGCGGCTGCTCGTTGCAGGTGAGCCGACCGGCGAGCACCGGCTCGGCCAGCGCCACCGCCTCGGCGTCCCGCCCGGTGTCGGCGAGGTAGCCCACCTGGCTCGTCGGGTCACAGCCGGCGCAGTCGGAGAGTTCGTCGCGCGGGGTGGTCTGCCAGAGCCGGTACCAGTGCGCGGCCGCCTCCGCGTCACCGACGTGGTCGGCGACCCGGAACCGGTGCTTGTGGACGGTCTGCAGGCTGTGCCCGCCGGCCCGGTAGCGCCGTTCCATGTCGTCCAGCACCCCGTACGTGCGGTCCAGCGGCACGTCCGGGAACTTCAGCAGGCCGGACACCATGTACTTGAAGTGCCACAGCAGTTGGTGCAGGTGGCGCTGGTGGTAGGGCTGCGGATCCCGGTCGAACTCGGACAGGCACCAGGAGAACGTCACGAAGGACTTCGCCGACTCGCCGCCGTAGACGTACCCGGTGGTGGCCTGCATCCGGGTCACGAAGGCGAGATGCCGGTCGTCCGCGGCGTCCACCCGGCGCAGCAACTGCTCCAGCGCGGCGATCTGCCCCGCCCCGTACGGCATGTCGGCGATGCCGCGCAGCACCCGCCACAGGTCCTCGTCGGCCATGGTCACTCCCGTCCTGGCACGGCCCGGCCGAGCAGGCCGAGGAAGGAATCGTTCAGCAGCGCGGCGTCGGCCGCGCGGATCGGATGGTGGCCGAGCAGCAGCGCCTGCCCGTACAGCGCCTCGACGGCGAGCCCGACCAGCTCCGGGTCGGCCAGCATGGTGACCCGGCGGACCAGCGGGTTGCGGTGGTTGAGCACCAGCTGCGGGCGGTCCGGCGGAGCGGTGGCGGCGAGCGCGTCGAGCACTCCGCCCCACAGCTCGTCGGCCCGGTCCCGGCTGGCCGCGAGCTGGTCGTTGAACGCCGCCGACCGGCTGACCAGGTAGAGCGCGGGCAGCGAGACCGGGTCGTACGCCCGGATGACCACCTCGCAGCCGGAGCGCTCGACGGCCCGCTGCGCCGCGGTGAGGAACGGCCGCAGGGCCAGCTCCACCTGCGGGTCGAGACCGTCGAAGCGGGTGGTGAGGTCGCTCGGCTCCAGCCGCTCGATCAGCACCGAGCGGTCCACCGTCGGCAGCCGCTCGATCAGCTCGGTGTCGTAGGTGTAGCCGGCGTTGACCACCGCCAGGTCCTGTGCGGCGGCCACCGCGGCGAGCTGGCGGAACTCGTCGAGGCTCGCCGCGTAGCGGAGCACTCCGTAGCGCTCCCGGAACTCGGCGAGGGTGAGCGTGCCGACGTTGGTGTCCATCGGCCACCACCGGTCGACCAGTCGGAGCATCTCGTCGTCGTGCAGCGCCAACGCCTTCACGCCGAGGTGGTGCACCTGAAGGAACTCGGCGAGCCGGTGCGGGTCGTGCCGCGCCAGCCGGACCAGCCAGCCGCGTACCTGGTCGCCGAGCGCCTCCCGGGTGGCGGTCAGCAGGGTGTCCTCGTAGAGGGCCTCCCGGCTGGCGGTCGGGCGCAACTCGGTCGCGTCCACCACGCAGTGCGCGAAGAACGCCCAGTCGGGCAGGAGCCCGTCGGCGTGCTCGGTGAGCAGCATCCGCTTGAGGTAGACCCGGTGCCCGGCCCGGGCCGCCGGGTTCACCGGGGTGGGCAGGATGAAGGCGACACCGGTCAGCCCGGCCTCCGGCACGCTCAGTGGCACCACGTCGAACGGGTCGACGCCGAGCATCTCCCGGGCGTACGAAATGAGCGCCGCCCGGTCGACCGGCGCTCCCGCCGTGGTCGGCCAGGGTGGCTCACCGGTGGTGGTGACCACGTCGCCGACGCGGACGGTGACCGGCAGCAGGGAACCGAAGAGCCGGGCCAGGTCGGTGACGGTCGGGGTGCTGAACCACTGGTCGGCGTCGCGGCGGGGCACCAGCGTGACCGTCGTGCCCGGCTCGGGGCGGGCGGCCTCCGGCGGCGCCACGGTCACCGAGTAGCGGCCGTCGGCGTACCCGGTCCAGCGGACCGTGGGGTGGTCCCCGTGCCGGGTGAGCACCCGGATCTCGTCGGCCACCAGGAAGCAGGAGAGCAGGCCGATGCCGAACTGGCCGAGGAACTCGTGCCGGGAGAAGCCGAGCTCGTCGCGCTTGGAGCTGCGGCCGATGGTGGCCAGCAGCTCGTGCACCTGCGCCTCGGTGAGGCCGATGCCGGTGTCGTGCACCCGAAGCGTGCCGTCGCCGGTGCTGTCCGGCGGCTCGATGCGGACCAGCGCGGAAGCGTCCGGCTCGCTGGCACGCCGGGCGGTGATCGCGTCCACCGCGTTCTGCAGCAGCTCACGGACGTAGACCCGCGGGCTGCCGTAGAGGTGATGACTGAGCAGGTCGACCACGCCACGCAGGTCGACCTGGAAGGTGTGGTCCACGCCTGAGTTCTCCCCGGTCCGATGCCGGCGCCCACCGTACCGATGATCACCGACACGTGCGTCCCCCTTTCGCCCGGCGGTTTGACCCTCGACCCAGTCGAACCCGCACGGTCACCGCCATGACCTCCTCCGTTCTGGGCCGGGATTTCCGGCTGCTCTGGTCCGCCGCCGTCTCCTCGCGGTTGGGGGACGCGCTGCGTACGCCGGCCTTGGCGCTGCTGGCCGCGACGATGACCCACGATCCCCGGGTCATCGCGGCGGTCACCGTGGTCGCTCAGCTACCGCCGTTGCTCTTCGGCCTGCTCGGCGGTGTGTACGCGGACCGTTGGGACCGCCGGCGGACGATGGCCCTGGTGGACGGGGCCCGCGCCGTCGTGGTAGCGGCGCTGGCCGTGGCGGTTGCCTTCGACCGGGCCGGCGTCCTGGCGCTGCTGGTGGCCGCGTTCCTCCTCGCCGCGTTGGGCACCCTGTTCGACGCCGCCTCGTTCGCGCTGCTTCCCGCGCTGGTGCCGCCGGCCGCGCTGCCCCGGGCGAACGGCCGACTCCAGGCGGGCACGGCGGTGGCCGGCGGCTTCCTCGGCGCACCCGCCGCCGGCGTTCTCTTCGCCGCCGCCCCCGCTCTCCCGTTCACCGTCGACGCCGTCACCTTCGCGGTGGCCGCCCTGCTCGTCCTGGCCCTCACCCCGATACCCGCTCCGCACGCCGTGGCCGGAGTTCGGCGGGGGTCGGTCTGGGGCGAGATCGTCGAGGGGATGCGGTGGCTGCGTGGGCACCGGACACTGTGGCGGGTCACCCTGCTGGCCGCCGCGAGCAACCTGGCGATCAGCGGGCTGCTCGCGGTGCTGGTGCTCTACGCGCTGGACGTGTTGCGGGTGCCGCCGGCCGGGTACGGCCTGTTCGCCGCGGGGGCGGTCGTCGGCGGCGTGGCCGGGGCGCTCGGGTCGGGTCGGCTCGCCGCCCGGCTCGGCACGGTGACCGCGCTGCGCGTGGTGCTCGCCGTGCAGACCGTCGCGTTGGCCGGGTTCGCGCTGGCCCGGCATCCGGTGCCGGGCGGGATCGCGCTGGCCGTCTTCGCCGCCGGCACCGTGGTGTGGAACAGCCTGTGCGCGTCGTACGGGCAGCGGCACGTGCCGAGCGGACTGCTCGGTCGGGTGGGTGCCGCCCAGCGGATGGTCGGGCTGCTCACCGCACCGGTGGGCGCGGCGGTGGCCGGGCTGGTCGCCGCGGAGTACGGAACCGTGCCGGTGGCGGGTGCGGCGGCCGGGACGTTCGCACTGGTCACTCTGGCGGCGTGGCGGACACTGCGGGACTAGCCCGGCGTTCGTTCCCGGTGGGACAGCCCGGACAGGCGCAGCGCGATCTGGCGCCGGGCCGGCGGTAGGGCACCGAGCAGCCGGAGCAGCACGTCGCGTACCGGCCGGCGGGCCGGGGAGAGGGTGGCCAGCCTGGTCAGCCCGGCGGCGAAGCTGAGCACGTCCTCGGCCATCGGGCGCTGCCGGGCGGTGTAGTCGTCCAGCAGCGTCTGCGGACCGCCGCCGAGCACATCGGCCAGCGCGGTGCCGAGCGCCACCGCATCGCAGATGCCGAGGTTCATGCCCTGCCCGCCGGCGGGACTGTGCACGTGCCCCGCGTCGCCGGCCAACAGCACCGGTCCGGACCGGAACGTGTCGGCGATCCGGTGGTGCACCCGGAACCGGGATCCCCAGAGCACTTCGGTGACCCGTTCGGGTTGCCGCGTCGGGCCGCGCTCGTCGAGCAGCGCCTGGAGGTACGCCGGGTCGGGCTCGGCCGGCGCGGTCGGCGCGGCGGCGACCAGCCGCACCACCCCGTCCGGGAGCGGCGCCCAGATCAGCGGCCCGGACCGGGCGAGGAAGAGCGCCGCCTCGTCGCGGGGCAGGGCGCTGTCCACCCGCACGTCGGCCAGCACGAAGGACTCCTCGTCGCTGGGGCCGGTGAAGCCGATGCCGGCCAGCCGCCGGACCGTGCTGTGCAGGCCGTCCGCGCCGACCACGAACCGGGCGCGCACCTCGGCCCCGTCGACCTGCGCGAGCGCCCCGTCAGCGGTCCGGCTCAGACCGGACATCTGGCACGGCCGCCGGACCTGGACGCCGAGGTCGGCCAGGCGCTCGGTGAGCACGGCCTCGGTGACCGCCTGGGAGACCATCAGCGCGTAGGGGAAGCGGGACGGCAGCTGGTGGAACGGGACCGACAGCAGCACCCGGTCCCGGTCGCGGACGGTGAAGCGCGGCGCCCGCACCCCCTGGGCGACCAGCGGCGCCGCGGCGCCGATCCGGTCCAGCTCCTCCAGGGTGTACGCGTGCACGACGGCCGCGCGGGAGGTCACCGGCGGGCTGGCGAGTTGGTCCACCACGGTCACCTCGAATCCGCGGCGGGCCAGTGTCAGTGCGGCGGCGAGGCCTGTTGGCCCGGCTCCCACCACCAGAACGTCGGTATGCGTGGGCAGCATGGCCACCTCCCGGACGACCGTTGCCAACAGCTGTTGGCAAACACTTGTTGGCAACGCTAGAGCGCAGCTCATTGTGTGTCAACAGCCGTTGGCATACGGTCGTTGACATGACAGCGCCCGCCCACTCCGCCCAGCCCCGCCGCTCGGACGTCACCCGGGCCGCGATCCTGCGCGCCGCTCGCGAGCGATTCGCCGCGGACGGGTACGAGCGCGCCACGATCCGGGCCATCGCCGCCGACGCCCGGATCGACCCGTCGATGGTGATGCGCTACTACGGCAGCAAGGAGGGCCTCTTCGCGGCGGCGGCCGAGTTCGACCTACGGCTGCCCGACCTGACCGACGTGCCGCCCGAGCAGTTCGGTGCGGTGCTGGTGCGGCACTTCCTCGCCCGGTGGGAGGGCGACGAGACGCTGGCGGCACTGCTCCGGGCCGCCAGCACCAATCCGGGCGCGGCGGAACGAATCCGCGGCATCTTCGCCGATCAGCTCACCGCGGCCGTGGCGACCTTCGGCACCGACCCGGCAACCACCGCGCGGCGTGCCAGCCTGGTGGCCAGTCAGATCCTCGGCCTCGCCTTCACCCGCTACATCGTCCGCCTGCCGCCGATGGTGGAGCTGGATCCGGAGGAGCTGGTTTCCTGGGTCGCACCAACCCTCCAGCGCTATCTGACCGGGCAGCCGGAGAGCTGACCCAACCTTTTCCCCCTCCCCGTGCGTCTGCCAGGTGACGGCCGAACGCGACGGCCGGGAGGTGGGCGAATGGGACCGGCGGCAAGTGACGGACGTGACGGCTACCTCGCCTTCGTGGAGAGCCACCAGCACCGCCTGCTGCGCGCGGCCTACCTGATCTGCGGCAACCGGCACCAGGCCGAGGACCTCCTCCAGGAGGCGCTGCTCAAGCTGGCGCTGCGCTGGACCACGGTCCGCGACGGCGATCCCGCCGCGTACGTGCGGGCCATCCTCTACCGGGACACGGTGTCGTGGTGGCGTCGCCGGCGGCGGGAACGGCTCAGCGCCGACCCGCCGGAGCAGGTGGCCCCCGACCGCGACGGCGCGCTGCGGCTCACCCTGCACGACGCGCTCGGCCTGCTGCCGCCCCGGCAGCGGGCCGTGCTGGTCCTGCGCTACTACGAGGACCTGACCGAGGTCGCCACGGCCGAGGCGCTCGGCGTGACCGTCGGCACCGTGAAGAGCCAGTGCCACGCGGCGCTGCGGCGGCTCCGCGAGGTGGCCCCGGAACTCGCCCGGGACTCCCGACCGGCCCAGGAGCCGGCGACTCGCGGCGACCTGGCCAGCGGCCTGGAGGTGAACCCGTGAACGAGCAGGACCTGCGTCGGCTGCTGACCGTCAGCGTCGAGGACGTCCGACCCAGCCACCCAGCGGCGGCCGGCTGGGAGCGGGCCCGACGTACCCGGCGTACCCGATGGGCGGTCGGCGCGGTCGCCCTGGCCGTGGCACTGATCGGCGGCGGCACGGTGGCCGCCCTGCGACCGCCCGCGGATCCGCCGCCGGACCATTCGGTGGCCCCGACCGTGGAGCCCAGCCATGCCCCGCCGGTGGTGCGGGCCCCCGCCGAGCTGCCCTTCCCGCCCGACCCGTTGGCCCGGCTCAGCGGCCCGGCGACCGTGCGGCTGTCGGAGCGACCGGTCCAGCGGGCGCTGGCACTGTTCCAGCCTCTGGACGAGGAGAATCACGCGGACGGTCCCGTCCGGATCCTCGGCGACGACGGCGTCGTGCGCAGTCTCGACGTTGTTTCGCTGGCGCCCACCCGGGACGAGGGCGGCAACGAGGCGCCCGCCGTGAAGCCGGGAGTGCTGTCGCCGGACGGCCGATGGGCCGCTTTCGCACAGACCAGCGAGCTGGTCATGGTCGACCTCACCAGAGCGGGCGTGCGCCGGGTCCCGCTCGACGGTTACCTGGAGCTGGTGGTCTGGGCGAACGACCGGGTGCTGGTCGGCGGCGACAACCGGACGTACGCGGTGGACCGGGAGACCGACGCGGCGAGCACCATCGATGTGTCGGCCTGGGACGTCGTGGCACCCGACCCGGCGGCAGGCCGCGAGGCGGCGCTAGTCGAGGTGGGTGGCGAGCGGGGCGGCCTGATGCTGCGCAGCCGGACCGCCCGCGAGGGCACCATCCGCTCCGAAGAGCGGATCACCGGCGACGCGCTGCCCGCGCCGTACCAGGTCAACGAGTTCTATGGCCGGGGTTGGTTGCACGGCGAGCGGCTGGCCCGGGCAGCGTGGATCACCAGCGGCGAGATCGACGGCGCCGAGGGAGTGGCCGTGCTGGACGCCCGCACCGGCGCTGTTTCCCACGTCCTCGACCTGGGCCGGGACCGCGCCAAGGGCTGTTGCGAGGTGCTGGGCTGGGACAAGGAGGGTGCGGTGCTCCTCCGTCTGGAACCGGCCGGCCTGGCACGGTGGCACCCGGAGACCGGCGAGGTCAGCGGTATCGTCCGCGACCTGCCCGGTGTGGTGGCACTGGCTGGCTGAGCACCGTCCCCGCGAGACGACAACGGCCGCGCGGGGACGGTTGGGCCGCTCAGGCGGCGAGGCCGCCCGGCTGGTCGCCCTTCACGACGGGAGCCCGGACCAGGTTGCCCCACTCGGTCCAGGAGCCGTCGTAGTTACGCACCTGCGGGTATCCCAGCAGGTGCCGCAGCACGAACCAGGTGTGGCTCGACCGCTCACCGATCCGGCAGTACGCGATCACGTCGTCGTCCGGGCTGAGGCCGAGCTGGTCGGCGTAGATCGCGCGCAGTTCGTCCGACGACTTGAACGTGCCGTCCTCGTTGGCGGCGGACTTCCACGGCTTGTTCACCGCACCCGGGATGTGCCCGCCACGCAGCGCACCCTCCTGCGGGTAGTCCGGCATGTGCAGCATCTCGCCGGTGTACTCGCCCGGGGACCGGACGTCGACCAGCGGCCGACCCGCGGCGATGTGCGCCATCACCTGCTCGCGGAACGCCCGGAGCGGCGTGTCGTCCCGCAGCGGCACCGGGTAGTCGGCGCGCGGACGGGACGGCTTGTCGCGGGTCACCTCGCGCCCCTCGGCGATCCACTTCTGCCGGCCGCCGTCGAGCAGCCGCACGTCGGCGTGCCCAAAGAGCGAGAAGACCCAGAGGGCGTACGCGGCCCACCAGTTGAAGTTGTCGCCGTAGAAGACCACCGTGTCGCCTCGGCCGATGCCCTTGGCGGCGCACATCTCGGCGAAGCCCTTCGCGTCGAGATAGTCCCGGGTCACCTGGTCGTTCAGCTCCGTGTGCCAGTCGACCTTGACGGCACCGGGGATGTGACCGGACTCGTAGAGCAGCACGTCCTCGTCGGACTCGACCACGACGAGGCCCTCGTCGCCCAGGTGCTCGGCCAGCCAGTCGGTGGTGACCAGCCGCTGCGGGTCCGCGTACGACTGGAGGCGGGGATCAGGATCGTTCGGCACAGACATGATCCCCAAGGTACGCCGCAACCCTGCCCCTCGACCGGCCATCGGGTGCGACGCCGCGCACGTGACTGAAGGGTCAGGCGCGGCGGTGGGCGATCCGACCGGCGACCACGGTCACCAGGCAGGCACCGTCGGCGTCGAGGACCGCCAGGTCGGCGCGCCCGCCCTTGTGCAATCTCGGTGGTACGGCCGCCAGCAGCACCAGCAGGTCACCCCGGTCGACTGCGGCCCGCAGCGCCGGGTCCGCAAGGTGCTCCGCCAGCACCGCCGTCACCCCGCTCCGCAGCAGCGCGTGCACCCGCTCGCGCGGGGTGGGCGCCACCGGCAGCGGGCCGTCGTGCAGCAGACCCGGCCCCAACGTGCCGGGCCAGCGGCGGACCCGCACCCCGGCGTACGCCCCGCTCAGCTCGGCCAGCGGACCGACGGCCTCGATCCGGTCGCCGCTCACCACCACGGCGTGATCCGCCGCCGGCTCGCCATCCGGAGTGAGCCGCAGAAGCGGCGCGGTGTGCAGGGTGCGCACGCTCAGTCGACGATCGGCCCGAGCAGCGGACGCTTCGCGGTGACCGTGTCGCCGGACGACCGGCCGGTCAGCCGGCGCTTGATCCACGGGGCCAGATGCTGCCCGGCCCAGCGCAGGTCGGCCGCGCGGGCGGCGAGCCACGGAGAGGGCGCGGGGTGCGGGGGCACCATCAGCCACTCCTCGTCGCAGCCGACGCCGAGCGCGGTGAGCACCTGTCCGGCGACCCGTCGGTGCCCGGCCTCGCTCAGGTGCAGCCGGTCGGTGCTCCAGAGCATCGGGTTGAGGAAGGTGTCGTCGGCGTACAGGTCGACCATGATGGCGCCGTGCCGCTCCGCGGTCTCGCCGACCGCCTGGTTGAGCAGCTCCACCCGGGGAGCGACGAGACGCTGGCCGGGCAGCCGGGCCATCACGTCGGCGAACCGGAAGAGCAGCACGTCCGCGCCGCCCGAACGCAACTGCCGCACCACCTCGTCGAAGCGGGCGACCAGCGTGTCCGGATCGAAGGTGCGGCGCAGCACGTCGTTGCCGCCAGCCGCGAAGCTGATCAGGTCGGGCTTCATGGCCACCGCGGCGGGCACCTGCTCGGCGACCACGCTGGGGAAGAGCCGACCGCGGATGGCCAGATTGGCGTACCGGAAGTCGGGACCCGCCTCGGCGGCGAGCCGGGTCGCCACCATGTCGGCCCAGCCTCGGTAGGTGCCGTCCGGGTACGCGTCGTCCATACCCTCGGTGAAGCTGTCCCCGACCGCGACAAAACTGCGCCAGCGCACCCGCGCTCCCCTCACGCCATTCGTTGCCTGCGGCGACCAGTCTGTCACCGGAGACCCGGCCGCTGGTGCCCCCGCAGGGATGACGTGGCGGAGGTCATCAGTCGCGCTCGGGGTGGCCCGGCCCGCGTCGTCGGTGTGCGGGACAGCGAGGACCCGGCCGGTGCGGTGCTCACCTTCGACCCGCAGTCCTGGCGAGCCTTCGTCACCGCTGCCAAACGGCGCTGACCTCGCCGCACCGGGGCTGATCCACTCGGGATCCCGGAAACCGGGGCATCCCCACGAACGGGATACCCCGACATCATGAAAACCGAGTCGATCACGCGGAACATCAGCGTCGAAATGGATCGCTCATCCCGCCGCACCGGTCGTAGGCTGCGCTGATGCTGCTACGCATGTCGACCCTGCTGCTGCGAACGCTGCGCGAGGACCCGGCCGACGCGGAGGTGCCGAGCCACCGGCTCCTGCTGCGCGCCGGCTACATCCGCCGCGCCGCGCCGGGCGGCTACACCTGGCTGCCGCTGGGCAAGCTGGTGCTGGACCGGATCACCGAGGTGGTACGCGGCGAGCTGATCGCGATCGGCGACCAGGAGGTGCACTTCCCGGCGCTGCTGCCGGCGGAGCCGTACCGGACCAGCGGCCGGTGGACGGAGTACGGCGACGACATCTTCACCCTCGCCGACCGACGCGGCGCCGAGTACCTGTTGGCACCCACCCACGAGGAGCTGGCAGCACTGCTGGTCAAGGACCTGTTCACCTCGTACCGGGACTTCCCGGTGACGCTGTTCCAGGTGCAGACCAAGTTCCGGGACGAGGCACGGCCGCGGGCCGGTCTGCTGCGCGGCCGGGAGTTCCTCATGAAGGACGCGTACTCCTTCGACCTGGACGAGGCGGGGCTGCGGGACGCGTACGGGCGGCACCGGGCGGCGTACCAGCGGATCTTCGACCGGCTGGGCCTGGACTACACGGTGGTGCACGCGATGTCCGGGGCGATGGGCGGCTCGGCGTCGGAGGAGTTCCTGGCCGCGACGCCGGTCGGCGAGGACACCTTCGTCGGCTGCACCGCCTGCGACTACGCGGCGAACACCGAGGCGGTCACCACCCGGGTGCCGGCCGCCGGCGACCCGACCGCGCAGCCGGCCGTCGAGGTGCACGACACTCCCGAGACCCCGACGATCGCCAGCCTGGTCGAGCTGGCCAACGCGCGCCGGCTGGGTGGCCGGGACGGCTGGACGGCCGCCGACACCCTGAAGAACGTCGTGCTGGCCGTCCGTCTGCCGGGCGCGGACCGGGCCGAGCCGCTGGTGGTCGGCGTTCCTGGTGACCGGGAGGTCGACCTGAAGCGGGTGGACGCCGCGCTGCACCCGGCCCAGGTGGCCGTCTTCGAGGAGTGGGCCGACCATCCCGAGCTGGTTCGCGGGTACATCGGGCCGCAACTGCTCGACAAGCTGGGCATCCGCTACCTCGTCGACCCGCGGGTGGTGCCCGGCTCGGCCTGGTTGACCGGGGCGAACGAGCCGGGCCGGCACGCGACGGACGTGGTCTGCGGGCGGGACTTCACGCCCGACGGCACGATCGAGGCGGCCGACGTACGGGCCGGCGACCCCTGCCCGACCTGCGAGGGTGGCCAGCTGACCATCCGGCGGGGCATCGAGATCGGGCACATCTTCCAACTCGGCCGCCGGTTCACCGACGCGTTCGCGGTCGACGTGCTCGGTCCGGCGGGCAAGCCGGTCCGGCCGACCATGGGCTGCTACGGCATCGGGGTGTCGCGGGCGGTGGCGGCGATCGCCGAGCAGCACCACGACGACCGGGGGCTGGTGTGGCCGGCGGCGGTCGCGCCGTGTGACGTACACCTGGTCGTGGCGGGCAAGGGGCCGCAGCTCGACGCGGCGCTGGAGCTCGGCGGGCGGCTCGCGGCCGCCGGCCTGCGGGTGCTGGTCGACGACCGGACGCACGTCTCGGCCGGGGTGAAGTTCACCGACGCCGAGCTGATCGGTGTGCCGCGCGCCGTCGTGGTCGGCCGACGGCTGGCCGACGGGTACGTCGAGCTGCGCGAGCGGGCCGGCGACGGGCGCACCGAGCTGCCGTTGGACGGTCTGGTGGAACGGTTGGTCGACGAGGTACGCCGGGAACGTGGGACCGTGGTGTAGCCACCGCGGCACGGGGTACCGCAGTTCGATCGGGTGGATACGTCTTCGGAGGCTCTGATGACCGGTTACCGGGTCAGCGACGTGATGACCAAGCAGGTGGTGTACCTGCCGGCGGAGACCACCCTGGACGAGGCGGCCAGGGTGATGAAGGAGGCGGACATCGGTGACGTGGTGGTCACCGACGGCGCCAGCCTCGCCGGCATGCTCACCGACCGCGACATCGTGGTCCGGGCGGTGGCCGAGAACATCTCGCCGGCCGCCACGACCATCGGCTCGATCGTCACCCGCGAGGTGGTCATGATCGAGCAGCACTGCACGGCGGGCGAGGCGGCGGCGTTGATGCGGGACCGGGGCATCCGCCGGGTGCTGGTCTGCGACACCGACCGCAAACTGGTCGGCATCGTCTCGCTCGGCGACCTGGCCATGCAGCTCGACCCGACGAGCGCCCTCAGCGAGATCAGCGAGCAGTCCCCCACGGTGTAAGGAAGGGCCCCTTCCTATCGCCTCAGGTAGAGGAAGGGGCCCCTATTAACAGCGGTAGCCTCGACGCATGGCTGACATGCCGGCCCGACTGGCCGAGATCGTCGACGAGTTCGCCTCCGCGCCGCGCGACCTGGTGCTGGAGATGCTGCTCGAGTACGCCGACGTCATCCCGCCGCTCCCGGTGGAGGCCGCCGAGCGCGAGGGCATGGAGCAGGTGCCGGAGTGCCAGACGGCGTTCTTCCTGCGCGCCCGGGTGACGCCGGACGGGGTCGTCGAGACGCTCTTCGACTGCCCACCGGAGGCGCCGACCACCCGGGCGTTCGCCGGGATCCTCGCCGAAGGGTTGGCCGGCGCGAGCGCCGAGGAGGTGCTGGCCGTGCCGGACGACCTCTACCAGCGGATGGGCCTGGCGCAGGCGATCAGCCCGCTGCGGGTGCGCGGCGGCACCGCGATCCTGGGCCGGCTCAAGCGCCAGGTACGGGAACAGATCGGCTGACCAGGGAGTTGGCACCGATCATGGAGATCGAGATCTACGCGGACGTCGTGTGCCCGTGGTGTTACATCGGCAAGCGCCGGCTGGAGAAGGCGCTCGCCAGCTACGACGGCGAGGTGACCGTCCGCTACCGGCCGTTCCAACTCGATCCGTCGCCGGTGGCCGAGCCCCGTCCGCTGATGGAGGCGATGGCCGCCAAGTTCGGCGGCCCGGAGCGGGCCCGGCAGATGTTCGCCCACGTGACCGGGATCGCGGCCGGTGACGGGCTCCGGCTCGACTTCGACCGGGCGGTGGCCGCCAACACCTTCGACGCGCACCGGCTGGTCTCATACGCGACCGACCACGGCCGGGCCGCCGACATGGTGGAGGCGCTCTATCAGGCGTACTTCACCCAGGGCGTCGACGTCGGCTCCCACGAGGCCCTGGCCACGGTGGCCGGCGGCATCGGCCTGGACGCCGCCGACGTGCGCAGGTTCCTCGACTCCGACGAGCGGGCCACCGACATCGCCGCCGAGTTGGCCGCCGCGCGGGAGTTGGGCGTCACCAGCGTGCCGACCTTCGTGCTGGCCGGAAAGTACGCGGTCACCGGCGCACAGGAGACCCAGACGCTGCTCGCCGCGCTGGCGGAGGTCGAGCAGCGCGAGTCCGGAGCACACTCGCACTGAGTCAGGCCGCAGCCGGCCAGGCACCCGGCATCGACCGGCGTGATGTTTCACGTGCAACGGTATCGATGCGGGTGCCTGGTCAGGCCGGTCGGGCCAGGCCCTCCACCACCTGCGCGCCGGGCAGCACGCCGAGCGCCGGCCCGGGAAGCGCGATCTTGCTGTGCCGTACGCCGGACCCGATGATCACGTGCGGCGTCGCGATCACCCGCGAGTCCACCAGGATCGGCCACTGCGCCGGCAACCCGATCGGGGTGATGCCGCCGTACTCCATGCCGGTGAGCGCGACCGCGTCGTCCATCGGAGCGAAGCTCGCCTTCCGCACGTCGAGCGCCCGGCGGGCCACTCCGTTCACGTCGGCACGGGTGGTGGCCAGGATGATGCAGGCCGCGTAGCGGACCACACCCTCGCGCTTGCCGGCCACCACCACGCAGTTGGCCGACACGTCCAGCCCCACCTCGTACGCCGCGCAGAACGCGGCCGTGTCGGCGAGATCGGCGTCGATCGGGGCGACCAGCACCTCGTCGACGTCCATCGGCGCGTCGGCGGGCCACTGCGCGATCGCCTCCGCCACCGGCGGTGCGAGCAGGTCCAGTCGGGCACGGGCCGGTTCGGTCTTCAGCGTTCCCATCACGGATGCGATCCTCGCACCCGCCACGCCGAACCGCCCGGCGACTCCCGAACCGTCCCACGATCCCGAGCCGCCACGCGGCCCCGCCCGTCCGGGGCCGAGCCGACCGGCGGCTCAGCTGCCGGCGAGGAAGGCGTTCTCGCGCAGGAAGGTGCGGTCGCGGGAGGCGGCCAACTCCTCGGCGCGCTGGGCCTTGGCTCGGAACAGCTCCACGTCCTCCAGCGCGTGCCGGACACCCAGCCGGATCACGCCGTAGAGGAAGACGAAGCCGAAGACATAAAGGATCACGGTGGTGACGACTGCGAACATAGCGTCACCGTAAGACGAACGTGAACCGGTGTACGTCTCATCTCCGCCCGGTTCCCCCGTACGTGTCAGCGAGGTGGTCGGCCCAGGTGCGAACGCCTCGGGGCAGCACCTCGGTGACCAGGCCGCCGGCGCGCAGTTCACGACCCAGCCGGCCGGGGATCCGCACCGGCAGCAGGGGCCGGCGTGATCCCCGGGCCTCCCGCCAGGCGCGGACCGCCTCGTCGAAGCGGAGCACCTGCGGCCCGCCGTACTCCTCGATGCCGCCCAGCGGGCCGGCGACCAGGCGAGCCGCCAGCCGCGCCGCCACCTCGCCCGGGTCGATCGGCTGGGCGAGCACCGCGCGGTCGCCGATCACCAGCCCCAGCCGCGCGCTGGCGGTCAGCATGTCGTCCAGGAACTGCGGGAACTGGGTCGCCCGCAGCACCGACCACGGCACCGGGCCGGCCGCGACCACCTGCTCGGCGGCGAGCTTGTGCCGGTAGTACGGGATGGGGACCCGGTCCACGCCGACGATCGAGACGTACACCAGGTGCCGGACACCGGCGGCGCCGGCGGCGACCACCAGCCGACGCGTGCCCAGCACGTCCACCTGGTAGGTCCGCCGACCCTGGGGTGCGGACGCCAGGTGCAGCACCGCGTCCATCCCGGCCACCGCCTCGGTCAGCCCCTCCCCGGTGGCCAGGTCGGTCGCCACCCACTCGACCTCGCCGCCGGCACGCGGCCGTCGGCTGGTCGCCCGGATGGTGACTCCGTCGTCGCGCAGCCGGGCCAGCACCGCGTGGCCCAGGCGACCGCTCGCTCCGGTGACCAGAACCCTCATCCCGTCCTCCCGTCCCGCCGCGAAACCACGGCATCCGCCAGCCCATCGACCCGTCCGGCGCGGCCGCGCCGCCCGTGGGCCACCCGCTGTTGACGGCGACCCGGCACGGCCCGTGACCGGGTGTGCGGCGGCTCACCTCGAACGGATCAGGTCCAGCACGGTCAGCAGCGTGAAGAACGCGATCAACACTTCGCTGACCACCCAGGCGTGCCCCTGGGCCCACTCCCGCATCCGGGCCAGCACCCGTGCCGCGCGCCGCCCGAGCAGGAGCAGCGCCAGCAGCGGCAGGGCGAGCAACGTCACCGTGAACAGCACGAACGGCAGCAGGTGCCACCACGGCAGGTTGTGCCGGGCCACGCTCGCCCCGACGGCGGCCATGGTCAGGTCATCGGTGGGCGTCACCACGAAGAGCAGCGCGCCCAGTCGCAACGCCCAGGCGGGGTCGGCGTGCCCGATGCTCCCCAGCCACTTCGGCTGCCCGGCCCGGTTCCGACGCAGCCAGACCACCACCGCCAGGCTGACGAGCAGGACGAGCACCACCAGGTCGATGACGGGCCCGCGATCGAGCCGGCCCGCGACGGCCGTCGCATCGGCGGCCGGGCGGCCCACCAGCCGGACGAGCAGCCACGCCACCGTCACCCCGGCGGCGACCACCAGCCCGGCGCCGGCGAGGAAGCCCAGCGACGCTGCCCGGGGACGGTCCGACGACGCGAGGAAGACCGCCACGACCAACTGGGTCCCGGCGACCATCACCACGGCCAACGGAAGGACGGTCAGGAAGTTCATCGCCCGCCATCCTCCCGGCCCACCGGCGCCGGACGCCGCCGAATCCACGGATCACCCGCCCGGCCGCGCCCTCCCGCCAACCACCACCCGGCCGGCCAGCAGCGCACCGAGCAACGCCAACCCGGCGGCCACCACCAGGGTCGCCGTGTAGCTGGCCGGGCCCGGCGCGCTCCCGGCGGCCAGCACAGCGCCGGTGAGCGCCAGCACGGTCGCCGCGAAGAGCGAGTCGCCCAGCTGCAGCGAGGAACTGTTCCGGCCCTGCTCCCCGGGGGCGGACAGCTCCAGGGTGAGCACCGACAGCGACGGATAGAGCAACCCCATGCCGAGGCCGGCCACCGCCCAGCCCAGCACCGCGACGGCCACCGGCAGCTCGGGCCGGACGGCCAGCGCCACCGTGGCGGTGCCGATCGTGATGCAGCTCAACCCGGACCGCGGCAGGCTCGCGCGGGAGGCCGGCAGCGGAATCCGGCCTTGCACCCAGGAGCCCACCGACCAGGCCACCGCCCCGACCGTGAGAACCAGCCCGGCGGCGGTGGGCGACAGACCCCGCTCCCGGGACAGCATCAACGGGATGACCACCTCGGCGCCGACGAACGCCGCCGAGGCCAGACCCCGCAGCCCGACCACGGTGGGCAGGCCCCGGGCCGCCCGCAGGAAGCCGGGCGGCAGCAGGCGCGGAGCGCAGACCAGCAGGCCGGTCACCGCGAGCGCGATCAGGACCACGGCGGCGGCACCGCGCTGCTGTCCCCCGATGTGCAGCAGTGCGGCGCTCACCGCCGCCCCGCACGCCCAGCCGACGCGGGCCGCCGCGCCCGCCGCCGGCCGGGTCGGCACAGTCCGGTCCAGCGACCGCAGGCCGGGATGGATCAACAGCACGGCCGGCACCGCCACCGCCGGCACCGCCAGGAAGACCCACCGCCAGCCCAGGTACTCGACGATCAAGCCCGCCAGCGCCGGCCCGACCAGCGACGGTACGACCCACGCCGCCGCGAACGCGGCGAAGATCCGCCGGTGCAGCTCCTCCGGGTACGCGTGCCCGACGATCACGTAGAGCGCCACCGAGAGCAGCCCGGAGCCGAACCCCTGCACCACCCGGCCGACGACCAGCGCACCCATCACGGGGGCGGTCCCGGCGATCAGCAGTCCGACCACGAACCAGGCGACGCCGTGCCACATCGGCCCCCGAGGCCCACGCGAGTCGCACCAGATACCGGAGACCACCATGGCCAGCACACCCGCGGCGAACGGGCCGCCGAAGGCGATGCCGTACAGCGCCAGCCCGTCCAGGCTGCGGGCGACGGTCGGCATCGCCGTACCGACCGCCAGCGCCTCGAACGCGAGCAGCGAGATCAGCGCGACACTGCCCACCGTCATCGCGCGCAGCCGGGGCGCGAACAGCCCCGGCGGGGCCGGTACGACGGTGGCGGTCACCGAGCACCCGCCGAGCGGGCGTCGGGCGGGCGGGTCCCCAGAGGTGTGCGCGGCATGCGCCCAGCCTGCGACCTCAACCCGGATTCAGGTCAACCGGTGTGACCCGGCTCTCGTCAAGCGTTCTCCAGCGCCTCCCCGACGCCTCGTACCAGTCCCGAGAAGTGCTGGTCCGACAGGAGGTGGCCGGCGGTGATCACCAGGGCCAGCGGCCATTCAATGACCTGGAGTGCGGCGAGCACCCCGAGCCCGGCGTAGTACGCGATCCGGTCCGGCGGCGGCACCGCCACCTGACCCAGCATCGGCACCTCCACCCGCCGGCCGTACGTCCGGACGTTCTCCTGCGCGCCGTTGAGGTGTCGCGTCAGCGTGCTCATTCGGCCTCCCCGTATCCGTTGACGTTCGCCGGATTCCACCGCCCACCCCGTCCATGCGCCGCCGCCTGCGGAAAGTTCCGCTGCTCGCGGGGCATAACGGATGGCAGGCCGGGAAGCCAGGCCGCCGGACGCGAGGCGGCGGGAGGGCGACGATGGGCGTGGGTGGGAGCAGCAGCTACGGGGAGTCGGGCCGGCGTCCGTCCAGTCGTACGCCTCGATGACGGCGGCGGGCCGGGCCGTCGGCCGCCTCCTGCCGTCCTTCGGCCTGCCGAATCTGGTCGGCGAGGCGTCCCGGACCGTGGGCTCGGCCGCGACCCGGCTGGCCCGGACGGCCGGCCTGACCCGGCGTCGGGTCTGGTCCCGGCCCGGCCGGCACCACATCGAGGTGCACGGTGTCTGCCAGGACGGCGGTGACCGGCTGGCCCGGCAGGTGGAGGGCGCGCTGGAGCGAATGCCGGGGGTCGCCTGGGCCCGGGTCAACGCGCCGTCCGGCCGGGTGGTGGTGGCCGTGCGGGCACCCGAGCCGAAGCTGCCGGACCTGATCGCCACGATCGCCCGGGTCGAGAAGACCTGTGACCACGAGCCCGACCCGGAGATCCCGCCGCCGCACCCACCGGAGGAGGGGCCCCGAACTCCCCGCACCCTCGGTGCGCTCGCCTCGGACGCGTTGGGCCTGACCATCTCGGCGGCCACCCGGATCCTGCCGTTCACGCCGGTGCCCGCCGAGGTGGCCGGGTTGCTCACCGCGGTGGACCTGCAACCCAAGCTGCATGCATTCGCCGCCCGGGGCCTACGCGCCGATCCGCGCGCCGACATCCTCTTTCCGCTCGCCGAAGCGGTGGTGCAGGGCCTGGCCGGAGGCTGGGCCGGGATAGTCCTGGACGGCGCTCAACGCATCGTGCAGTGGGGCGAGGCGCGGGCGCAGCTCGCCGCGTGGGAACGGGCCGAGCCACGGCTGACCGGCGACCCGGAACGCGCCACCGCCCGGTGGCCGGTGGTCGAACGCCCCCGGCCCAAGCCGGACGGCCCGGTCGAGCGGTACATCAGCCGGATGCTGGCCGCCGGCGCGGCGGCTGCCGCTGCCGCGATGCCCTTCGCCGGCCCCAAACGGGCCGCCGCGCTGGGCCTGTCCGCGTTGCCCAAGGCCCCCGGCAGTGGACGCGAGGGGTACGCCGCTCAGCTCGGCCGGATCCTGGCCCGGCGCGGCGTGATCGCGATGGACCGCAGCGTGCTGCGCGAGCTCGACCGGATCGACACGCTGGTGTTGGACGCCGCGGTGCTCGGCTCGGACCGGGGTGTGCTGGCCGACCTGGCCCCGGCGCGGGACGTGGACGTCGAGCAGGTGGCCGAGCGGGCGTTCGCGTTGTTCGACCCGGCTGATCCGGCCGGCTCACGGGCGGCGGACGGCTGGCGGCTCGGGCCACTGGACCAACTGCCCCCCAGCGATCCTGACGACACGCCCGACGGCGACCGGCTGCGGGCGGCCGGTGGTCAGCTGCTCGGCCTGGCCCATGGCGACCGGCTCGCCGCACTGCTCCGGGTCGAACCGGAGCCCGCGCCGGGTGTCGACAGCCTGCCGGCCGCGGCCCGGCAGGCCGGCCTGCGGCTGGTCGTGGCCGGCGGTGACGAGCAGCGGTACGGCTTCGCCGACACGATGCTGCCCGGCGGGGACCAGTTGACCGACTCGGTACGTGCGTTGCAGCGCGACGGGGCGGTGGTGATGCTGGTGTCCGGGGACCGGTCGGCGCTGGGCGCGTCCGACTGCGGCCTCGGGGTGTCGGCTCCGGAGGAGCTGCCGCCGTGGGGCGCGCACCTGCTGGTCGGCGCGGACCTCCGGACGGTGGCGCTGATGGTGGAGGCGACCGGGGTGGCCCGGCGCATGACCGAACAGAACGTTCGACTGGCCATGGCCGGCACCGGTCTCGGGGCGCTCGGCGCGTTCACCGCCGCCCCGACCCATTTGCCCGGCCGGTCGATAGGCGCCGTGAACGGCGCGGCCGGGCTGGCCTTCGCGCACGGCGTCTGGCGGGCCCGGCGGCTGCCGGACCGGTCGGACACTCCGGCGCCGGTGGCGACCGCCTGGCACCTGATGCCGGTCGGCGCCGTGTTCGGCCGGCTCGGCACCGGACCGGACGGGCTGGACAGCGCTGAGGCGCAGCGCCGACAGGACGGGCAGGGCCCGAGCGGCGACCACGCATCCGAAAGCGGTGGTCTGCTGCGTGCCTTCGTGGACGAGCTCGCGAACCCGCTCACCCCGGTGCTGGCGGCCGGCGCGGTGCTCTCCGCGTCGTTCGGCTCGCTGGTCGATGCCGCGCTGGTGGGCGGCGTGGTCGGCGGGTCCGCCCTGATCGGGGCGGTGCATGAGCGAAACACCGAACGGTCGCTGGCCGAGCTGCTGTCCCGTTCGGCGGTGACCGCCCGGGTCCTCCGCGACGGCGCCGAGCGGGTGGTCGCCGCAGAGGACCTGGTCCTCGGGGACGTCATCACCGTCGAGCCGGGTGACTCGGTGCCCGCCGACTGTCGGGTGCTCGAATCGGTGGGGCTGGAGGCGGACGAGTCGTCGCTGACCGGCGAGTCGCTGCCGGTCGCCAAGACCGACCGGCCGGTGGTCGCCGCCGCCGTCGCCGACCGGCACTCGATGCTGTACGAAGGCACCACCGTCGCCGCCGGACACGGCACCGCCGTGGTGGTGGCCATCGGCACCGACACCGAGGCCGGGCGCAGCCTGGCGCTGGTCCGGCAGGCGCCACCGACCAGCGGGGTGGAGGCCCGCCTGAGCTCGTTGACCAGCGCCGCCATCCCGTTGGCCGCCGGCTCGGCGGTGGCGGTGGCCGGCGCTGGCCTGCTCCGGGGCGTACCACTGGCCGAAACGGCGGCGACCGCCGCGAACCTCGCCGTGGCGTCGGTGCCGGAGGGGCTGCCGTTTCTGGTCAGCGCGGCGCAGCTGGCCGCCGCCCGGCGGCTGGCCGAGCACGGGGCGCTGGTTCGCAACCCGCGCACCATCGAGGCGTTGGGTCGGGTGGATGTGCTCTGCTTCGACAAGACCGGCACCCTCACCGAGGGTCAGTTGCTGCTCGCCGGGGTCGGCGACGGCGTCGGTGACCGGTACGCGGCGGTGGACCGGCTGGACGATCGCCTCCGGTTGACGCTGGCTGCGGCGCTGCGGGCCACTCCCGCCGCAGCCGATCCGGAGGAGTTGGCGCTCCAGACCGACCGTGCGGTCCGGCGGGGCGCCACGGTGGCCGGGGTGGTGGAGCAGACCGGCGCCGCAGGGTGGCGGGCGGCGGGCGGGCTGCCGTTCGAGCCGTCGCGCGGCTACCACGCGAGCATCGGGGAGACCGACGGTCACCTGCTGTTGAGCGTCAAGGGGGCACCGGAGACGGTGCTGCCGCGCTGCTCGGCCCGGCGCAGCGATGGCCACCAGGAGCCGCTGGACGACGCCGGCCGGGCGGAGCTGCAACGGATGCTGGCCGACCAGGCCGGGGCCGGGCATCGGATCCTGGCCGTCGCCGAGTGCGAGGTGGACGACCCGAAGGTCACCGACGGGGACGTCCGGGCCCTGACCTTCGTGGGTTTCCTCGCCCTCGCGGACGGGGTCCGGGAGAGCGCCGCCCCGGCGGTACGCCGGATCCGGCAGGCCGGCGTACACACCATCATGATCACGGGGGACCATCCGGCCACCGCCGAGGCCATCGCCGCCACCATCAGTGAGCACGACGAGCAGCGGGTGGTCACCGCGGGCGAACTCGACCAGTTGGACGACGAGACGCTCGCCGAGCGGTTGGCCAACACCGACGTGGTGGCCCGCTGCACCCCGGCGCACAAGGTGCGGATCATCCAGGCGTTGCAGAAGTGCGGGCGGACCGTGGCGATGACCGGTGACGGCGCCAACGACGCTCCGGCGATCCGGCTGGCCGACGTCGGGATCGCCCTCGGCCAGCGGGGCACCCCGGCGGCCCGGGCCGCCGCCGACCTGGTGGTCACCGACGACCGACTGGAGACCATCATCGCCACCCTGGTCGAGGGGCGGGCGATGTGGTCGTCGGTGCGGCACGCGCTCAGCATCCTGGTCGGCGGCAACCTCGGCGAGATCGCGTTCAGCGTGCTCACCGCCGCGGCGACCGGCCGCTCCGCGCTCACCGGACGGCAGTTGCTGCTGGTCAACCTCCTCACCGACCTGGCGCCGGCGCTCGCCATCGCGATCCGCCCGCCCGCGGCGGACCGCACTGACGGCCTGCTCCGGGAGGGCCCGGACGCCTCGCTCGGAGAGACGCTCACCAGGGAGATCGGGCTGCGCGCGGCGGCCACCACGCTGGGCGCGACCGCCGGCTGGACGTTGGCCCGGTACACCGGCCGCCGTCAGCGGGCCGGCACCGTCGCGCTGGTCTCCCTGGTCGGCACCCAGCTCGGCCAGACGATCCTGGCCGGCGGCACCAGCCCGGCGGTGCTGGCGTCCACGGCGGCGTCGCTGGGGGTGCTGGTCGTGGTGGTGCAAACGCCGGGGGTGAGCCAGTTCTTCGGCTGCACCCCGCTCGGACCGGTCGGCTGGACCATCGGGGCCGGGTCCGCGCTCGGTGCCACCTTCGCCAATGGCGCGCTCACCAAGCTGGTGGAGCACCTGCCGCAGGCCCGACCCGACCACGGTGGGGCGAGCTGATCCGAGGGCTGACCGTGCCCGACCACGGGGGTCTTCCGCTCACACCTGGCGCACCTTGTGGACGGGCGGCGACAACCGACCGCAGCAGGCACCGGCATTCAGCATCCACTCAATGGTCTGACCGATGTCGCCGAACGCCGCCACGGGTGACTGCCCCACAGTTGTGGACTGATCAGTTCCCTACCTCTATGGTTGTCGCATGGGCAGGCCAAGGACGTTCGACATCGACACGGCGGTGAACCGTGCGATGGAGTTGTTCTGGCGTCAGGGGTTTGAGGCGACCTCGACGGAGGATCTCGTGGAGGGCCTCGGAATCGCCCGCGGCAGCCTGTACAAGGCGTTCGGATCCAAGGAGCAGCTCTACGCGCTGGCGCTTCGCCGTTACTGCCAGCGCCACGCGGCGGGGCTGATCGAGGTGTTGGACCGGGCGGAGCAGGTGCGTCCTGCGCTCCGGGCGGTGCTCCTGGAGCTGGTGGAGACCGACCTGGCCGATCCGGAGCTGGGCTGCCTGCTGGTCAACGCGACCACGGAGCGCTCGGCGCATCCGGAAACGGTGCAGCAGGTTTCGCGCACGATGGGTCAGATCGAGTCGGCCCTGGCCGGGGCGTTGGAGCGGGCGCGGGTCCGCGGTGAGATCGCGGCGGACAAGAAACCGCAGGAGCTGGCCCAGTTCCTGACCACGTTCCTGCAGGGTCTCCGGGTGATGGGTAAGGCCCGCGCGGATCGAGCGTTCCTCGACAACGCCGTGGAGGTCGCTTTGGGCGCCCTCGACTGACTTTTTGCTGCCCGAATTAGGAACAGATCAGTCAACAATCAGGAGTGGTAATGAATCTCGAACTGCAGGGCAAGGTCGCCATCGTCACCGGCGCAAGCAGGGGCATCGGTCTCACCACCGTGGCGGCATTGCTCGACGAGGGTGCGCACGTGGTGGCGAGCAGCCGCACGAGCACGCCGGAGCTCGACGCCCAGGCTGCGCGCGGGGCCACCGTGGTGCTGGCCGACATCACCGACGCGGATACCCCGCAGCGGCTCGTCGACGCCGCGCTGTCGACGTACGGGCGACTGGATGTGCTGGTCAACAACGTTGGTGCCGGCAGCGTCCGGTCAGGATTCCTCGACGTCGACGACGCCGAGTGGGCACGCGTGTTCGACGTGACGTTCTTCAGCGCCGTACGCACGAGCAGGGCGGCCCTGCCCGCCCTGCTGGACAACGGCGGAACGATCGTCAACATCAGCAGCATCAACGCCCGGCTGCCGTTCCCGATGGTGGTCGATTATTCGGCGGCGAAGGCGGCTGTCGCCAACCTGACCAAGACCCTGTCGGAGGAGTTCGCACCGCGCGGTGTCCGGGTCAATGCCGTCTCGCCCGGCCCGGTGCGGACCCCGTTCTGGACCGGGCCCGACGGTTTCGCCCACGCCGTCGCCGCCAGCGCGGGTGTCACCGCCCAGCAGGCGCTCGACGAGGTCGTGCCGCAGAGCATGGCGATCAGCACCGGCAGGGTCACCGAGGCCGGCGAGGTGGCCGACCTGGTGCTGTTCCTTGCCTCCGCCCGCTCCGCCAACACCACCGGTTCCGAATTCATCCTCGATGGCGGCCAGGTCAAGACCCTGTAACCACGGCTGTCCCTCAGGACGTGGACATCGCGGTCAGGCAGCGCGCGCTGCCTGGCGCCGCGGAAGGTGCCGTGACCGGGTTTGAGATCAACCGAGGAAAGTGCTGGTGGAGCCCAGGGGACTCGAACCCCGTGCCGCGGGCTCTCCGCGCGCCTGGACGTTTGTGTACCCGGCGGCAAGCCGCGGAGCGGCGCGGCAGCCGAGCGCCCTGACATCGCCGACGGACGGCCACGCTGGCGCTCGTCACGGCCCAAATTGCTACTCACGACCAATCCGACGCCTGGCGCGAGATTCAAGGACCCCGTAGGTGACCATTAGAGCCAACGCGGCCAGTAACAGCACAGCACTGATCCACCGGCTCGGAGTGCGCCAGGTGCTGGGCGTGACCTCCGTGAGGTTTCCCAGCCCCAGCAGAGCGTAGAACCCCATGCACGCTGCCCCTGCGGCCCACAGCAGGGGGTGATGCACTGTCCGCCCGAACAGCCGAACCGTTGACGCACGTCGGCTGCTGATGACCACCCAGGCAGCACGCCCGACCACGGCGACAGCGGCGCTGGCGAGCAGGATGTCCACGGCCGTTGCGCCCGCCTCGTAGGTCGTCACGGGCGTCACGGTAGCGGCGGCACACAGCTGCCGGCCTCGGGCATATGGACAGCCGTCGCCTTGTGCGGCGCGTCATGGAACTGCTCGGGCGCTCCACGATCCGGATGACGGCCGACACCTACGGGCACGTCCTGCCCGCGCGGGCTCGTCACGCTGCCTCGGCATCGATCGGGTGCTGGGCGAGGAAGGGACGGCGTGACCGCTTGGCTGTGATCGGGACCCGAGATCAACCAAGGAAAGTGCTGGTGGAGCCCAGGGGACTCGAACCCCTAACCCGCTAGCGCTGTCGAGTTCAGTCGGAATCGGACAGGTCGTCGCTCTGACCCGGGCCGCGATCCTCGCCTTCTCTCGACGTTTTGTACCCGCTTTCACTCGCGGTTGTGCCGGATCTGTGCCCGGTGATCTTTAACGACCTCGTGCACGGTTGTAGATGCTTGAGCATCGATGATCGTGCCATGGTTGGTGCTGCGATCATGACGGATCGTCGGATGACAGGGCTGTCCCGGCAGGTGATTGAGGGCTTGGTCGCGGAGCTGGCGCCGCGGTGGCAAGCCCAGCATCGTGACCGGCTCGCTGCGCGAGCGCGTCGTCGCCGCATAGGCGCCGGCGCGAGGTACCGGTTCGGGTTCCCGGATCGGCTGGTGGCCACGCTGGTGCATCTGCGGCACGGGTTGACCCACGATGTGGTGGCGGCGTGGTTCGGGGTGCATCGCTCGACGATCACGCGCAGCGTCGCGCAGGTGCGGCCGTTGCTGGCCGAGCGTGGTTGCAGGGTGCATGACGGTGTCCGGCTACGCACCCTCGCCGACGTGGTGGCGTACCTCGGGCACCAC